>JAVRPG010000893.1:0-4192 GCA_032162325.1 Mycobacterium sp.
TGCGGCCCCAGTACGCCGAACTGCCAGCGCGACTGGTTCTTGCTCGAGCTGGCGCGGTACGGGTAGAGGAGGTAGCCCTCGTACAGCACCGCATCGGCAACGGCGCGTGCCCGATCCCAATTGGGGCTCATGAGATCTCCCTGGCCGAGACGTCCGCCAGCAGCGTGGTGATCGCGTCATCGAACCCGAGCAGGCCGCGTGCGGAGCGATACGCGGCCAGCGCGTCGATGGTGTCACGGTCCAGCCGCAGCCACCCGGTGTTCGGAAAGTGCTGCTGCATCAGATCACGCCAGACGGACACGGGCATGTCGTAGCGATCCTCGCGGTCCCACGGCACCTGCTGGACGGCGAAGCCCTGGGTTCCACGGCCGAAAACCGTTCCGCTGAACAGGAACTGCAGCGGGATGCTGCCGTCGTCCAGTGCATGCATGTACTTGGCCGCCGCGACCTCGAAGTCATACGCGCACTCCAGGGGCAGATTCACCTGAGCGGTGCCGGTGAATCCCTGCACCATGGCGGTGGTGTGCAGCCACAGGAACGTGTGCTGCGTCCTGCCCCAGCGTTCGCGTGGGCCGAACAGGTCCAACAGGCCGGCGGCTTCGTCGTCGGAGTAGCCGCGTCGCATCGGGTCGATGCGGACCTGACAGCGCAGAGCGATCGCGTGGATCGGATCATCGCCGTCCGCCGCGATTCCGACACGGGCCATCAGGATCGGTGTCACCGCGTAGGGCTCCGGTGCCACGTCCAGGACGGCGAAGGTGACCTCACTCATCCGGCGACCACCTTGCTCCGGGACCTGACGTGATCGAAGAACTCGTCGATGTAGTTGCGTACGTCCTGGCCGCCGTCGAAGCCCCGCCACATCATGCGCAACCGGCCGACGAACTCGTAGCAAGCATCGATCGGGACCAAATAGGCGTGCGGAGACGCGGTTTCATCATCGGGTACCCGTACCAGCAGCGCCTCTGTGTCCGCAGCGATGGTGTCCGCCCGGGGGTCGGCGGCGCGGATGTCGGTCCACGCCTGCAGATCCAGCTCGGATTCGGTCGCGCCCGCCGGGCCGGGGTAGAACGCCACCGTGCGGCCCAGCGCCGAGTTGTGAAAGAAGAACGCCAGCCCGACCGGTATCTGCAGCGCCTCCCACTGGCGACGGTCCAGCGCGAAATCGGGGAACGCGAGAAAACGGTCGGGGATGGCGCGGAAGCGCAGCTCGGCCTCGGTGTCGGTGAACAGCAGATAGCATCCGCGGCACACACACATCAGCTGTCGGCCTTCGAGGTTCACCACATGCTGATGCTCGTCGGCGATGTCCTCCGAGCACATCTCGCAGCGTTCACCTGCAGCCGCGGGCGCCGCGCGGTTGGCGCGGATGCGAGCCAGCACGTCGAACGCACCGTCCATCACGCCACCCCTTGCGGCACGGCCATCGACAGCACACCGTCATGCACCAGGACAGGTATCGGGTCTAGGTGACTGTCGCCACCGACACCGGCGCCGGCGTGGACCACGTCGAAGCCGGCGCCACAGTTCGGGCATCGCAGCACCGCACCGGTCAGCTGCGCGCCCGCCAATGCGCCTGTGCAGCTGGAACATCTGTCGCGGTAGGCGTAGATTCCCCCGCCATCCCGCCCGCCGACGTCACCGCCGACGCGGCACACCAGCACGGTGGCACTCGACACCCGGAAGCCGCCGACCTCGCCGTCGTTCAACTCGGCGAGCTCGGGGACCGGCTGCCAGGCGGTCCGGCGGGCAGGAGCGGAGCGACCCGGGGATTGATCGGGGCGATGGCCGTTGGCGTGCAGATGGGTCATCAGGGACTCCGCGGGAATGATGCCCGGACTGGAGTCCTCTTCCGCGGCAACGACTTCGATCGAGGAGATCTCCGGCGCGGCGGCGCGAACCGCGTCCTCGACCGCCAGCTCCAACGTGACGGACGACGACGGACAAGTCTTGCAGCTGCCCTGGAACTGAAGGCGAACCACACCGTCGTCCACCCCGAGCAGCGACACGTCCCCGCCGTGCGACCCGAGGTAGGGCCGCACGCTGTCCAGCGCGTCGGACACCCGCCGCTGCACGTCGTACGGATGCAACCCGTGCACCAGCAGGAGGCTGGCGACGAGGTCGTCGGCCGCGAACCGGTCCGCGAGGCCCGGATCCGCGGCCGACGCCACGTCCATCATCCGCTCGAGCACCGCACCGTAGAGGTCGGTCACCTCACGGACGAGTTGCTCCGCGCGTTCCCGTGCGGCGGCGCCGCCCGAGGAGGACGCGTCGAGGAGCGTTTGGATGCGATCGCCCGCCGTGCGCCACTGCGCGTCGTCCTCGGTTTCGTCCGGGCCTGGCAGTGTCGGCGGGGCCATACCCTATTCCCCGGTTACGGATTGGGTGGGGGAGTGCAGTAGGTCCAGTGACTTCCCCTTGCCGAGGTACATGTGGACCCCGCACGGCAGACACGGGTCGAAACTGCGCACCGTGCGCATGATGTCGATGCCCTTGAAGTGCTCCCTGTCGTTCTCCTCGAAGATCGGCTGGCCCTCCACCGCGTCCTCGTACGGCCCCGGTGTGCCGTAGCTGTCCCGGGGACTGGCGTTCCACGGTGTCGGCGGATACGGGTGGTAGTTCGCGATCTTGCCGTCGCGAATTACCATGTGGTGGCTGAGCACACCGCGCACCGCCTCGGTGAAGCCGCAGCCGATGGCCTCGTCGGGCACCTCGAACTTCTCCCAGGTCTTGGTGCGGCCCGCGCGAATCTCCACAAGCGCCTTCTCGGCGAAGTGCAGTGCGCATGCCGCGGCGTAGGCCTGGAAGTAGGTTCGGGCGCGGTTGCGCTCGAGCGTGTTGCTCCCGTACGACGGAACCTTCCACTCGAACGACACGGGCCCCTTGAGCGCGGTCTTCGGCAGATTGATCTGCACGCTGTTACCCGTGGCCTTCACGTAGCCGATGTCGACAAGGCCGGCGAGCGCGGTCGCCCACAGTCGGGCCAGCGGGCCGCCGCCGGTATCGAGCGCCAAGTGGTCCTTGCCGTCGAACCACCGCGGCGACATCACCCAGCTGTACTTGTCCTCCATGTCCCGCTTCTGCGGATGAGGGTTTGTGTGCTGGTTCCACGGATGGCGACGGTCAATCGGGTTGCCCAGCGGATCGGTCTTGACGAACATCTCCTGGTCGGACCAGTCGTCGTAATACGAACTGCCCAAAAGGATTCGGATGCCGAGGTTGATGTCCACCAGTGAATGGGTGTGCAGCTTGCCGTCGACCACCACGCCGGGCGTCACGAACATGGCGTCGCCCCAGCGCTCCATGTCCTTGTAGGCGAAGTTGCAGACCTCGGGATCCTGGAACGATCCCCAGCAGCCCAGCAGCGTGCGGCGCAGACCGACCTGGTCGTAGCCGGGCAGGGCTTCGTAGAAGAAATCGAAGAGGTCGTCGTGCATGGGCACGACCGACTTCATGAACTCCACGTAGCGCATCAGCCGGGTCATGTAGTCCGTCATCAGCTGAATTGTTGCGGTGGTGCCAATTCCGCCGGGGTACAGCGTTGACGGATGCACGTGCCTGCCTTCCATGAGGCAGAACATCTCTCGCGTCCACCGGCTTACCTGCAGGGCCTCGCGGTAGAACTCGCCGGTGAACGGGTTGAGCGCCCGCATGATGTCGGCGATCGTCCGGTAGCCGTGCATGTCGGCGTGCGGAGACTGGGTGTTCTCGGCCTTGGCCAGCACGCTCGGATTGGTCTCGGAGACCATCTTCTCGCAGTAGTCCACGCCGACCAGATTCTCTTGGAAGATGTTGTGGTCGAACAGGTATTCCGCGGCCTCACCGAGGTTGATGAGCCACTCTCCGAGGTGCGGGGGCTTCACGCCATAGGCCATGTTCTGGCAGTAGCAGGAACAGGTGGCGTGGTTGTCACCGCAGATGCCGCAGATGCGGCTGGTGATGAAGTGGGCGTCGCGAGGATCCTTGCCCTTCATGAAGATCGAATAGCCGCGGAAGATCGACGAGGTGCTGTGGCACTCGACGACTTCCCTGTTGTCGAAGTCGATCTTGGTGTAGATGCCGAGGCTGCCGACGATGCGGGTGATGGGATCCCATGCCATCTCCACCAATTGGCCGGGATCCCGCTTCACATGTGACGGCTCGGGGATGATCGTTGTCATCGAACTGTTCTCTTTCGTCTAGTGAGCAGCGC
>JAVRPG010000894.1:0-4201 GCA_032162325.1 Mycobacterium sp.
GGACAGGTGGGCGAAGTCGAGGGCCTGTACCGCCATCGCTGCCAAGACGTTCATGGCCCGTCCGCTGCGGTGGATCTCCGCCATCAGCGCACCGAGCGCCTGATTGTCTTCGGCGCACAACGCCGACAGGTACCGGCGGGCATCCGCGAACTCCTGGTCGACGTGCGCCATCTTCCTCAGGTACTCGTCGGGCGACGGCAGGTCGTCGGGCGTGTCGGTCATGGGTTTCTCTTTCGGTGGTGGACCAATCCCATTTTGGGGTTGGTTTGTGCCGGTGGTTACTTTCTGGGTTTTTTGCCCGGCATGCAGAGTTCGCCTGGCAGGACAAGTACGGGTCAGCGCCCGTCAGTCGGAGTCGAGCATGTAGGAAAGCATCAGGAACGTGTAAGCGGTGTCGCAACGTCAGGCAGCCCCGGCGAACGTCTCGACCAACCGCTACGTAGCCCGTAAACGCCACCGCCGAGGTACGCCGTACTTTGCTCCCGGAAATTGCGCAGGTTGTGTGTAGCCTGCGACAACAAGACCCCAGCTCACAGCCCTGAGTGCCCCGATCTCCGGGTGCCTGGATGCCTCCCGGAGTGCGTACTTGGACTTGAATTCCTTTTTTCTAGCCTGCCTAAGTTCTGCGCGGCTGTGGAAGACAAAACCGCGCTGCAGTCCCTGCGGCGATCTGACAGCGGCTCGGTGTCACGACGTTGTCACAAGTCGCGGTAAACACTGTGACAACACCGGCGGATACTCGCGAACGCGCACGGATATATTTTCCCTGGCCAGGCCAAACTTTCGCCGCTGCGGCGAATACCCGCGAATACCCGCGAATATGTGCTGAGCCACCTTGTAAGCGAGCGGTCGTGAGTTCAATCCTGACAGGGGGCTCCACGCTTTACGCAGCTCTGAGCGTCATTCAGCCGCTCGCAGGTCCGGTGGGCACATTCTGGGCACACTTTCTATCGAACGCTTGCGCGACGGCATCGAGATCGGTATCGAATAGGTCGGCGTACACGTCCAACGTGATGGCCGCGCTTCGGTGGCCGAGCTGGCGCTGCACCACCAACACATTGGCACCCGAACTGATCGCCAAGCTGGCGTAGGTGTGCCGTAGATCGTGCGCTGTTATTCGGGGGAAGGTCGGGTCCGCTTTCATGGCACGCTTCACCGCACCCGACAGCCACGAATCTTTCGACGCCGGCGGCTTCAACAGCTGTTGGTTCCGTGGCTGCCCTTCTATTCGGCCTATTTAAAATTGAGGACCGTGCCGCCGTAGCGTTGCACCACCGCCGCGCAGCGGTCGGCGAGGTCGGCCATGATCTCGCGCAGCCGCTCGGCGCCCACCGCCGCCGCGATGTCCATCGAGCGCACGACGTCGGCGAACAGCACCGTCACCTGCTTGTACTGCGCCGTCTCACCCGACACCGCAGCAGCTGGGGCACCGCACTCGTCACAGAACTTGGCGCTCTCCCGCAGACCAGTGCCGCACGACCCGCACGCCACGTCCACCGTCAACCCCGCAAAACCGATCCAGGAATCCGGCCATCCCGACTGCCCACAGGATATGGCGTACCCCAGCAAACGTACGGCGTTATTGACCCCGGCGCTAAGCGATGCGATCGATCGCCGGCTTTGCCGCGTGTCTGTCAGCCCACCAGCGGCCCTAACGAGTCCACATGGTGCACCCGTAGCGGTTGTGCCGTGTTGCCTTGATGGCCCCTGCCGTCTGGGCAGACAGCTAGCGGGAGGTCAAGCTCGGGCTTAAGTATTTCCGCGCCGAGATCGGGTGAGATTGCAGTAGCGTGCTACTGCGCCCGTCGCAACTTACGCGAGTGACAATTAATCGGTCACAACACCAAATGGGGAGGCCTGATTCGATGTTTCCTGAGGGGACATTGGCGGTTACTTCGGCAGCCGGCGATGCTTACCGGCCCGCAGATCGTGGAAAGCGTCGCAACCGGCACCAGTTGCTGACTCTGGCACGGCGGGCGGACGCGGATATCGTGACGGTCCCAGCGTGATGCCGGTACTGCAGCTCAAGGGCGTCGACAAGACGTACCGCAGGGGCGACGAACAGGTGCACGTGCTCGTCGACTTTGACTTCACTTTGGACGCAGGCGAATTCGTCGTCGTAACCGGACCATCGGGAGCCGGAAAATCGACCCTCCTGCATATTGCGGGCGGGTTGGACGCACCGGACAGCGGAACAGTGGCCGTCGCCGGCCAGGACGTGTGGGCGATGAGCACCGGCGCACGCGCGGCGTTCCGGCGGCGCAACCTCGGATTCGTGTTCCAGTTCTTCAACTTGGTGCCAATGCTGTCCGCTGTGGGGAACGTGTCGTTGCCCCTGGTTCTCGACGGTATGGCTGCCCGGTCAGCCGACGCACGCGCTGCGGAGCTACTGGAACGGGTCGGGCTCGGCGACCGTGCGCGGCACCGGCCGGCCGAACTGTCGGGCGGCCAAATGCAAAGGGTGGCGGTGGCGCGTGCGCTGGTGGCCCGGCCGTCCCTCATCCTCGCCGACGAGCCGACCGGAAACCTGGACAGCCATTCGTCGGCCGAGGTCTTGGATCTCCTTCGGTCGCTGTCAGACGAGGACGGCACGGCGGTCGTCATGGTGACCCACGACCAGGTCGCGGCGCGCTACGGCTCCCGCGAGCTGCATCTTGTCGACGGGCGTGCATGTGCCGTTGACGATGCCGCGCCCGCTGCGGAGCGGTGATGCAAAGGCTGCGCGCCGGATGGATGTCGTTCCGACGCATCCACCTCGCCGCGTTGATCGCCGACTGGCGCCGGACGCTGCTCAGCGTGATCGGTGTCGCGCTCGGAGTAACGGTGGTCCTCGGCGTCCTGGTACTCAAATCCGAGCTCTCCCGCCCGTTCGACTCATTCGGCCCGTCACTAACCCACGCCGCCGACATCGGGGTGGTCGAGATTACGCCGAACGTCAGTGGCCGGCTGCCGATCGAGACGGTCAACCGGCTGCGCGCCGAGGTGGCAGGGGCGTCGGCGGTCATCCCGATCGTCGCCGGCTTGACGCCAGTGAACGTCGCAGGCGGCAGTCACGGATTCTTTCTGCTCGGCGGGTCATGCCAGATCGAGCTGCTGGTCGGCTCGTTCAACTGCGAACAGCGCGCCCGCGACGCCAAACCCGCTGACGGTCCCGGCGTGCCGCTCCAGATGCCAACGGCCATTGCACAGCGGCATGGCGTACAGCTCGGCGACGAATTGCGCATCCCCGGCCTGCCTCCAGGTTCGACGCACCTCGGATGGACCTTCCCGGAGTTCGACCGCGTCGAGGACATCAACGACGGCTACGTGCTGTTGGCCCCTTCCGTGGACATCGCCGCGACCATGCTCTCCACGCCCGGTTACGCCACGGCCGCGTTCATCCTCCCGAGACAGGGCGTCGACATCACGGCAGACGTCGACCGCGTCATCGCCGGCGTCGCAACGGTAGGGCCGCCCCGGCCACACCTGCCTGCCGTGTTCGCGAACAGCACGCAGAGTCTCAACCTCACCGCGCTGGCCGGCATCATCGTCGGCATCCTCATCGCCGTGAACACCATCCTGCTTGCCGTGGAGGACCGGCGATCGGTGATGGGAACCATCGGCGCGATCGGCGCCAAACCGGTCGGGTTGTTCGGCGGGATGCTCTGCGAGGGAGCCGTGGTGGGTCTCCTTGGGGGTCTGTTAGGGGTCCCGAGCGGTTTCTTGCTCGGGACGTATCTGGTGGACACCTTCGGGCGATCCATGTTGGCCGGGTCCGGCGGCACCATCGCAGCGCACTTCACGCCGAACTTGCTGGTGATCGGGGCAGCCGCGGGGATCGTCTGCGGAATCCTCGCGATGATCGGACCGGCCCTCAGGCTGGTCCGCGAGGGACCGTTGGCCTCGATGGCGAGCGTCGGTGGAGTGCAGCGCGCCAGAACGATCCCGATGTGGCCGCTGATCGTCGGGGCGGGCTTGCTCGCGTGCGCCGTCGTCGTGTCGAAGATATTCGAGCGCGGGTCGCTGCCGTTGAGCATGGGCATCAACGGCATGACGGTGGGGTTGTGCGGGGTGGTGTTGGTTACGGTGTGGATCGCTCCGCGTGCCGCCGGGCTGTCGAGCGAGGCGCTGACGATCGCGCGTCCCGCCGTCGGGCGACTGCTGGGAGCCGATATTCGGCGCTACGCGCTGCTGTTCGCGTTCTCCGCCGCGCTGCTCGCCG
>JAVRPG010000895.1:0-3753 GCA_032162325.1 Mycobacterium sp.
TCGGCGAGCAGATTCCCGAGATCGCCGACTACCGCCGGCCCAACCTGTTCGTCAATACCCCCGACATCCTGCACGCCAGCCTGCAGCACGGCGGCCCAGGCATGTTCGCGATACGTGCGGTCCTGGCCGCGACCCTGAGCCCCACCTGGGGCGTGTATTCCGGTTACGAGCTGTTCGAAGGGCATGCCGTCGCCGAGGGCAGCGAGGAATATCTGGACTCGGAGAAGTACGAGCTACGACCCCGCGACTTCGCCGGCGCGTTGGCAGCTGGACGATCGCTGGAGCCATTTATTGCACGGCTGAACAGCATTCGTCGACTGCATCCGGCTCTTCAGCAACTGCGCAACATCACCTTCCATACCATCGACAACGACGCGTTACTGGCCTACAGCAAGTTCGACCCGATCACCGGCGACTGCGTGCTGGTCGTTGTGACGCTCAACGCGTTCGGGCCGGAGGAGGCGATGTTGTGGTTGGACATGCCCGCATTGGGTATGGAGCACCATGAGCGGTTCTGGGTGCGCGACGAAATAACCGGCGAGGAATACCAATGGGGAGCAGCCAATTACGTACGGATCGATCCTGGCCACGCCGTCGCTCACATCATCAACATGCCGCTCATACCGTCCGAAGCCCGAATCACGCTGCTGCGCCGGAGGTGACGCCACGATGAAGTCCACCGACCAACTCGCCAGGACCCACCTGGCGCCCGCACCCGCCGACTTGGCCCGCCTGGTCGCCGGCGAGCACCACAATCCGCACGGCATCCTGGGTGCCCACGAGTACGGCGAACACACGATCATCCGGGCCTTCCGGCCGCACGCCGCCGAAGTGGCCGCGCTCGTCGGTGAAGACCGATTTCCGCTGCAGCACATCGACTCCGGTTTGTTCGCTGTGGCACTACCCTTCGTCGACCTCATCGACTACCGCCTCGAGGTGCGCTACGAGGGCTCCGAGCCGCACATTGTCGCCGACGCCTACCGCTTCCTGCCGACGCTGGGTGAAGTCGATCTGCATCTGTACGGCGAGGGGCGTCACGAACGACTGTGGGAAGTCCTTGGCGCCCATCCACGTTCGTTTACCACCGCCGACGGTGTGGTCGAGGGTGTGTCATTCGCCGTGTGGGCCCCCAACGCCAGGGGCGTTAGCCTGATCGCGGATTTCAACGGCTGGACCGGCAACGATGCCCCGCTACGCGGACTCGGTTCATCGGGTGTGTGGGAGTTGTTCTGGCCCGGCTTTCCGCGCGACGGCTTGTACAAATTCCGGGTGCACGGCGCCGACGGCTCGGTCATTGACCGGGCCGACCCGATGGCTTTCGGCACCGAGGTACCTCCGCACACGGCGTCTCGGGTGACCGTGAGCGACTACAACTGGGCTGACGACGCCTGGATCACGGGGCGCGCCCAGCGCAATCCGGTGTTCGAACCGATGAGCACCTACGAAGTGCACCTGGGCTCGTGGCGGCCGGGTCTGTCTTATCGCGAGCTTGCTCGCGAGTTGACGGATTATGTTCTGGCACAAGGGTTTACTCACGTCGAGTTGTTGCCCGTCGCCGAACACCCGTTCGGCGGATCTTGGGGATACCAGGTCACGTCCTACTATGCTCCGACATCGCGATTCGGCACGCCGGACGAGTTCCGGGCGCTCGTCGACGCGCTGCACCAGGCCGGTATCGGTGTTATCGTGGACTGGGTCCCCGCCCACTTCCCCAAGGACGCATGGGCGCTCGGCCGTTTCGACGGCACCCCGCTTTACGAGCATTCGGATCCCAACCGCGGCGAGCAACTCGACTGGGGCACTTACGTATTCGACTTCGGCCGCGCCGAGGTACGTAACTTCCTGGTGGCCAATGCGCTGTATTGGCTCGAGGAATTCCACGTCGACGGTCTACGAGTCGACGCCGTCGCGTCGATGCTCTACCTCGACTACTCGCGCCCGGCGGACGGCTGGACGCCCAATATCTACGGCGGCCGCGAGAACCTGGAAGCCGTGCAGTTCCTCCAGGAGATGAACGCCACGGCCCACAAAGCCGCGCCCGGGATCGTGACCATTGCCGAGGAGTCGACGTCGTGGCCGGGTGTAACGAGGCCGACTACCGTTGGCGGTCTGGGCTTCTCGATGAAGTGGAACATGGGCTGGATGCACGACACCCTCGACTACCTAAGCCGCGATCCGATTCACCGCAGTTACCACCACCACGAGATCACCTTCTCGATGCTCTACGCGTTCAGCGAAAACTTCGTGCTACCCATCAGCCACGACGAAGTCGTGCACGGCAAGGGCACGCTGTGGGGGCGGATGCCGGGCGACGACCACGTGAAGGCGGCCGGGTTACGCAGCCTGCTGGCCTACCAGTGGGCGCACCCGGGTAAGCAGCTGCTGTTCATGGGCCAGGAGTTCGGGCAGCGCTCAGAGTGGTCCGAGGAACGCGGCGTCGACTGGTTCCAACTCGACGAGAACAGCTTCTCCACCGGCATCTCACACCTGGTGCACGACCTCAATACGATCTACCGGGGCCACCCGGCGCTGTGGAGCCAAGACACCACGCCCGACGGCTATTCCTGGATCGATGCCAATGACTCCGCTAACAACGTGCTGAGTTTTCTGCGGTACGGCAGCGATGGCTCGGTAATGGCTTGTGTGTTCAACTTCGCCGGTTTGGAGCACAGCGGATACCGTCTCGGCCTGCCCAACGTCGGGCGATGGCGTGAGGTGCTCAACACCGATGCGACCGCCTACAACGGCACGGGGATCGGCAACCTCGGCGGCGTGGACGCGACCGATGAGCCGTGGCACGGCCGCCCGGCATCGGCGGTGCTGGCGTTACCGCCCATGTCCGCGCTGTGGCTGGCGCCTGAATAGGCAGCCGGCCGACTAATACTGCGCGTTGGCGAGGTTGCGCCGCCCCGCGATGACGTCGGGGTCGGCGGGATCAAAGAGCTCGAACAGCTCGATCAGCCGCGTGCGCACCAAGGTTCGCTCGTCGCCAGACGTCCGTCGCACCAGCGTGACAAGACGATCGAAAGCGCCGCGCACATCTTGGCTGAGGATTTGGACGTCGGCTGCGCCGAATGCGGCCTCGATGTCATCCGGCGCGCCATCGGCAACGGCCACCGCATCCGGCCCTTGCGCAGTCGCTCGCATCAGAAACGCGATCTGGCGCACTGCGCCTTTGGCTTCGGCGTGGTTCGGGTCGGCATCCAGGATCGCCTGATACGAGTCCGCGGCGGCGGCGAAGTCGCCGTCCTCGAGCTGCTGGCGGGCCTGGGCGAGAACCGGGTCCACTTCCTCCGGCTCGTCAGAATCCGTTGCACCGTCCAGTTTTCCAGCGGTAGCTGAAAGCAGCGAGTCCACCCAGCGGCGTAACTGATCGGGGGGCTGTATGCCTTGGAAACTGGAAAGCGGTTGTCCGGCAGCCAATGCCACGACGGTGGGGACCGCTTGGACGCCGAAGATCTGCGCTACCCGGGGCGCCACGTCGACGTTGACGCTGGCCAGCGACCACTTCCCGTTATCGGCGGCGGCCAGATCGGACAAGCTGTCGGCCAGCTGCAGACAGACCTCGCTGCGCGGCGACCACAGCAGCACGACTACCGGCACTTGGTTGGAGCGGAGCAGCACTTCGTCTTCGAAATTGGCCTCGGTGACCTCGATGCCGGCGGGTGCCGCCGACCCTCCCCCGCCCGTATCGCCGCCGGCGGGAGGGCTTTGTTTGAGGGCGGACAAATCGACTGCGCCGGCCAGCGCAGG
>JAVRPG010000896.1:0-2607 GCA_032162325.1 Mycobacterium sp.
AGGAGCTCCACAGCGTGATCGACGGTGGTGTCGACAACCTGCGCAAGCACTTCGACCTTCGGATTCGCGATGGCGGCGGCTGCGAGCAACACATCGCCGGCTGGTCCCTCGAGACTGCCGATCCGAAGGCGCATCAACTCGGCCAGTGTCGCGGGCAGCGACGGCTGCGCCCTGGTAGAGCCCACATGAATCGCGCGGGCCAATTCGAGTGCGTAAAACGGGTTGCCGCCGGAGATTTCGGCGATCCGCACCATCGTCGGACGGGAGAACGACCGCCCCAGCCGCGTCGAAATCAGCGCGTGTAGTCCACCAAGACTAAAGGGTCCCAACCGAATTCGCTCTATGCCTTCGGGCCGGGCCAGATGCAGCCACGTCACGGCTCTTCCATCATTCGGATCGCATCGCTCGGTGAGCAGCATCCCGGCGCGGCCGCGGAGCCGCCGGGCCGCGTACTCCACGACGGCCTGGCTGGACGGATCGAGCCACTGCACGTCGTCGATGGCGACCAGCACGGGCGCGTCCACGGAAAGGCGGTCGACGACGGTGGCGAACGCCGCGGCGACGACGCGTTGATCAGTGGCGGGCCCCTCGCCGCCGGCGCGTAGCAACACCCGGTCGACGGCGATCCGCTGCATGTCGGGCAGTCCCGCCAACACCGCGGGATCGACGTCGCCGATGAGGTCGGCCACTGCCGCATAGGCCAGGACCGACTCCGCCTGCCCGCCACGGGCGCTGAATACGCGGAAGCCACGCTCGCGTGCCTGGTCCACTGCGGCCAGCCACAGAGTGGTCTTCCCGATACCGGCCTCGCCCTCGATGACCAGTCCCGTCGGCTGTCGTTCTGCGGACAGCAGGAAGTCAGCAACCGCCCGAAACTCGGCCGAACGGCTGATCATCCGCGATGTTTCAACCCCACCCATACCAACCAGCAAACGCAGACTACATCAACTGCCAGCGGAAAGTGGCGATATTGCTACGCGCCGCTAGAGCAGCTAGACAACAGTTCCGTTACTAGACAACAGTCCCGTCAATCAATACCCGATTCTGCTGAACCGCAATCGGCAACCTCATTGCGGCGTGGGTTCGGGTTCCACGCTAGTTCTGGTGCAGGATTTTCCGACCATGGCGGCCAGTGGTTCTTCTCTGATCCGCGTGCCGACGTGGGCAGACAGTCGTTGATGCGGGATGCCGGCTCGTTGGCACGTGGTCGTGACGATGTCGGGCGATTGTGCATCGAACACGCCGTATAGAACTTCATCCGTGGGTACTGCGAGCGTGACGACCAGCCGGACCGGCGTCCCTTCATCGCTGACGCTGAGGGCGGCGACGTCGAGCTTCGCCACGACGTCGTCGACCGATTGTTCGGTCAGCTCTGGGAGGTACCACTCGGCCAAGTAGTACCCGACCTCCGGAACGGAGTCCATGAACCAAAGGTAGCGGGCGGCGGTAGCGATGGAATCGGGTGTTTCCCTACAGGTTGGCGACCGGAGTCCTTGGTGCCCAGCGTGCGGACGGCGGTGGCAGTGCAGCGACAGGTCAGGATGTGATCGACGGCGAACACCGGCGGCAGCCAGATATCGGCCGGATGCGTCCGAGTCAATCCGGCGCCGGCGTCTTAGCTGTGCCCCGCGCATTCGGCGACGCGCCGCCGCAGGAACTCTCTTGCCGGTCCCGAGCCATTGCGGCCCAGCGCGATGCGGTACCACCTGAGGGCCTCGTCACGCCGGCCTGCTCGGCGCAGCAGATCGGCGCGGATCGAGGCCACGGTGTTCGACCGGGCCAGCCTGGGGTGGTCGGCCACCTCGTCCAGCGCCGCCAGGCCGGCGGTGAACCCGTCGCGGAAGCCGATCGCCAGCGCGCGGTTGGCTCGAGCAACGGGGGAGTCAGTGATCTCCATCAGCCGGTCGTAGGCCACACAGATCGCCGACCAGTCGGTGTGCTGCCAGCTGGGCGCCGTCGCGTGCAGTGCCGCGATCACCGCCTGCGGCAGATAGGGACCTCTCGCGCCGGCGGCCAGCGTAAGCCGGTCCAGCCCTCGCGCGATTCGGCCGCGGTCCCATCGGGTGCGATCCTGCTCATCGAGCGGCACCAGCGCCCCGTCGGCGTCGACGCGCGTCTGGCGTCGTGAGTCATGCAGCAGGACAAGGGCAGCCAGCGCCTGCGCATCGCGTTCGTCGGGCATCAACGAGCACAGTTCACCGGCCAGGCGCACTCCCTCATCGCAGAGCTCGTCGCGGATGGCCGACGGTCCTGCCGTCGACCAGTAGCCCTCGGTGAACACCGAGTAGATACACGCCAGCACATGCGGTGTGCGTTCCGGCAGCAGTTCGGCGGGCGGCACCCGCAGCGGGATGTTGGCGTGCCGGATCTTGTTCTTGGCGCGGGTGATCCGCTGACCGACCGCGGCTTCCGACTGCAACAGTGCCCGCGCGATCTCGGCGACGGTCAGCCCCGAGATCAACCGCAGCGTCAACGCCAGTTGTGAGGTCGGGTCGAGCGCGGGGTGCGCGCAGGTGAACATCATCCGCAGTTCGTCGTCGCGCACGGGATCCACGTCGACGCGATCGGTGCGCGCTCGGATGTCGTCCACCACGGCCGCGAGTTCCT
>JAVRPG010000897.1:0-3167 GCA_032162325.1 Mycobacterium sp.
CTTCCAGCGCATCGAAATCGACCACCTACCCGAGTCTGCCAGCGTCGACGTCCCGATTAGGGTGGATTCCCGTGAGGGAAACTGAGGTGAGCGAAGTCCTACACGGCCCCCTCGAGGAACGCCATCGTCGACTCGACGCGAGTTTCGCGGAGTTCTCCGGCTGGCTGATGCCGGTGTCGTACGCGGGCACGGTCAGCGAACACAGCGCGACCCGCACCACCGTCGGACTGTTCGACGTCAGCCACCTCGGCAAGGCGCTGGTGCGTGGACCCGGCGCCGCCGAATACGTGAACTCGGCGCTGACCAACGACCTTCGACGCATCGGGCCGGGCAAAGCGCAATACACGTTGTGCTGCACCGATTCCGGTGGCGTCATCGACGACCTGATCGCCTACTACGTCTCCGACGAAGAGATCTTTCTGGTGCCCAACGCCGCCAACACGCCTGCGGTCGTGGCGGCGCTTGCCGAGCGCGCACCCGCGGGCCTGACGATCACCGACGAACACCGCTCGTACGCCGTGCTCGCGGTGCAGGGACCGAAATCGACCGGAGTGGTCGGCGGTTTGGGCCTGCCGACCGACATGGACTACATGGGATATGCGGACGCCGAATTCGGCGGCGCGCAAGTGCGCGTGTGCCGCACCGGCTACACCGGCGAGCACGGTTACGAACTGCTGCCGACGTGGGATGGGGCCGGCGTGGTTTTTGACGCACTCGTCGATGCCGTGGGAAGTGTCGGCGGTGAGCTGGCCGGGCTGGGAGCCCGCGACACGCTGCGCACCGAAATGGGTTATCCCCTGCACGGCCATGAACTGTCACTGGGCATCTCGCCACTGCAGGCGCGGTGCGGGTGGGCGATCGGGTGGAAGAAAGACGCGTTCTGGGGACGCGACGCGCTGCTGGCCGAGAAGGAGGCGGGCCCGAAGCGGGTGCTGCGCGGGCTGCGGGCGCTCGGTCGCGGGGTGCTGCGCCCCGACCTGACGGTGCTTGACGGCGACACCCCGATCGGCGTGACGACATCGGGAACCTTTTCTCCGACATTGAAAGTCGGCATCGCGCTGGCGTTGATCGACACCGACAAAGACATCGCCGACGGCCAATCGGTCTCGGTGGACGTCCGTGGTCGTGGCCTCGAATGTGAGGTGGTGCCTCCGCCATTTGTTCGCGCAAAGACGCGCTAGGCAGCCGTTCATCGAGGCAAAAACCCGGTAGCAAGCGGATATACAATCGCTGCATGACTGACGGCCCCCTCGAGTTCACGGTTCAGCGCAACGCGAACCCGGTGAGCGACGAGGTACGGGCGTCGATTCTGAACGATCCGCCGTTCGGTCAGTTCCACACCGACCACATGGTTTCGATCGACTACCTCGAGGGCGAGGGCTGGCACAACGCGCGGGTGATGCCGTACGGGCCGATCGAGCTGGACCCGTCGGCCATCGTGCTGCATTACGCCCAGGAGGTGTTCGAAGGGCTCAAGGCCTACCGCTGGGCGGACGGTTCCATCGTCTCGTTCCGGCCGGAGGCCAATGCCAGGAGGCTGCGCTCCTCGGCGCGCCGGCTGGCGATCCCTGAGCTGCCGGAAGAGGTTTTCATCGAGTCGCTGCGTCAGCTGATCGCAGTCGACGCGCCATGGGTGCCACCGGCGGGCGGCGAGGAGTCGCTGTATCTGCGGCCGTACATCTTCGCCACCGAGCCGGGGCTTGGTGTGCGGCCGGCAAGCGAATACCGCTATATGGTTATCGCGTCGCCTGTGGCAGCGTATTTCAAGGGCGGCATCAAGCCGGTCAGCGTGTGGCTGTCGACGGAGTATGTGCGTGCCTGTCCCGGCGGTACCGGGGCGGCCAAGTTCGGTGGCAATTACGCCGCGTCGCTGCTGGCGCAGGCCCAGGCCATCGAGAACGACTGCGATCAGGTGGTGTGGCTCGACGCCGTGGAACGCCGCTACGTCGAAGAGATGGGCGGGATGAACCTGTTCTTCGTGTTCGGCAGCGGCGGCACAGCCCGCCTGGTCACTCCCGAGCTGAGCGGGTCGATCCTGCCCGGAGTGACGCGAGATGCCTTGCTGCAGTTGGCAACTGACGCCGGGTTCGCTGTTGAGGAACGCAAGATCGACGTTGACGAGTGGCAGAAGAAGGTCGCGGCGGGCGAAATCACCGAGGTGTTCGCGTGCGGCACCGCGGCGGTCATCACCCCGGTGGCCCGGGTCAAGTACGGCGACGGCGAGTTCACCGTTGCCGATGGTGGACCGGGGGAGATCACGATGGCCCTGCGGGACACGCTGACCGGCATCCAGCGCGGCACGTTCGCCGACACCCACGGCTGGATGGCACGGCTGTCCTAAGAGTTGACCGTGGTGGGTCATGCAGCGCCAATCAGCTTGGGGGCTGGTGGTTTTCGGCTGGGTCCGCGACGTCCAGGTGTGCCTGGGCTGTTCGGGGGTAGGCCGAGTGCTGCTTGTTCAGCAGAGGCCACCGGGTGGTGGCTGCCGGTCCTGGCCGATCCAGCATCTGATGATGGCGGTGGCTGGTGCCGGTTGACTGAACCCTCCCACTCTTGCTGGGAGGCCAGCCACGCCCGCAGGGCGTGGGCAAGTCGGTAATCGACCCGCGCAGTGCGCGGATCGTCGGGGTCGGCGAGGGTCACGCAGGCCGCCAAGGTGGCGGAGACGATGTCACGGTCACCGTGCAGCCCGCAGTGTGGGCAGTCATGGGTGCGCTGGGCGAGGGTTTTCGGCACCCGCGACCCGCACAGGCAGTGCTGGGACAGCGCGGTGGATCGGGTGCCGGCGCGAGACAGCATGCCGCCGGTGGCTTCGCATTCGCGTTTGAGGGCGGCCACGAGCATGCCGGGGCTGAACAGGGCCATCCTCTTGCCCCACAGGCGCGCCCAGGTGGAGATCGAACAGTCCTCGACAGTGATGGTGTTGCCGTGGGTGGCGACGATCCGCGCGGCGACCTCGCCCGCGCGTGCGAGTTTGGCCTGACTGGCGCTACGGGCCTCGGTGGCGTGATCGGTGCGGATGCGACGATAGCTCCGGGAAAGCCGGTCGTGGCGGTAGGCGCGCAGCGGCACCCCATCGGCGCGAGCCGCCCGGGGCCCGCCCGGGTTGGTGATCTGGCGGGCCGCCAGCCCCTGGGCGGCTCGGCGTTCCGCCCGCTTCTGCTGCC
>JAVRPG010000898.1:0-3954 GCA_032162325.1 Mycobacterium sp.
CGGCGACGTGTTGTACTACCTGGTGAACGCGGCGGAGCTGCCGCCCGAGGTGAACCGGGCCTTTGATATCGGCGGTCCCGACACTTTCACCTACACGGAAATGATCCGCAAATATGCCGCGATCGCAGGCCTGCAGCGTCGCATCGCCATTCCGGTGCCAGTGCTGACTCCGTGGCTGTCGTCGCACTGGGTCAACCTGATCACCCCGCTGCCACGCGCCCTGGCTTCGTCGCTGATGAAGTCGCTGGAAAACGACGTGATCTGCACCGAGCACGACATCGCCTCCCAGATTGCCGACCCCGACGGTGGGCTCACCCACTTCGAAGACGCCGTTGGACTCGCCCTGGCCCGGGTGCGCGACGGCGAGCTGCACACGCGCTGGGCGCGGCCGGGAGCCGACGACTCACCTGCGCGCCCGCTGCCCACTGACCCGGTCTGGGCCGGCGGATCGCTGCACGAGCAGGTGTCTGAACGCCGAGTAGACGCTGATGCCGAAACGCTTTGGCAGGTTTTCGAGTCGATCGGCACCGAGCATGGCTGGTCGGCAGCCCCTCCGGCCTGGGCGCTGCGTGGGTGGATCGGAAGACTCTCCGGCGCCGTCAGGGTTGACCGCGGATCCCGACAGCCGCATCGCCTGCATTCCGGTGAGGCGCTGGACTGGTGGCGCGTCGAGCACATCGACCGGCCCCGCCTGCTGCGGCTGCGTGCCGATGTTCCACTGCCCGGCCGGCTGTGGCTTGAGCTGTCGGTTCACGAGGACAGCGACGGCGGCTCCGTTGTCGCCAGCGCACGCTGTTTCAGCCGTACGGCCTTGCCGGTGAAGCCTTTTGGAAGGCGTCCGCGCTGTTTCGCAACGCGGTCCTCGGCGGTATCGCACGTGACATCGCCTCGAACGCCGCACAGCTGTCCGGCCGTGCGGTCGCCAGTTAGCCTTGGCTACGACCTCGACTGTGAACGGTTGCGCGCCCGCATTATGTTGTACCGGCGCGCAGCTGATAGCGGCGTTCGGCGTAGGCGAGGTCGTCTTTCCAAAGCCGGGACGCGGCAACGCGCATCACCCCGGTGATCAGCGGGGCGGCGCGGCGTGCCAGCTTGAATCCGGTGCGGTCGGAGGTGGCGACGACGGCTTCGATCACCGCAGTTCGCGGTCGATTGTCAGGGCCTAAACCGATTGGTGTGGAATGGGTTTCGACCACACTTCCTGTTCCCTCACCGTCCAGGATGCGCATCACGATGGTGCGTGCCTCGGGGCTGGTGAACTCCGCGACGGTGGGTACGCCGATGCGGCCGATTCGGAATGTCACCGCGACCAGGAAGCGGTCCGCCTCGTCGGTCGGAGTGGTCAGTACCTCCAGCCGGGTAAACGAGTAGGGGTGGTACCACGCGCCGTGCCACGGATCGAGGCGGTTGGCGATGATATCGGCGGGCTCGCACGTGCCGACCAGTCGGGTGACGGCGTGCAACGTGTCGCCGGTTGGCCTGGCCGAAATCACCGGCTGATCCAGCGGCTCTTCGCCGCCGACACTGTCCAGACGCACCCACGCCAGCACACCGTCGTCGTGGCTGGGCAGTGGCCGCCACCCGAATTCGTCTGTGCTGCCGTCGAGGCATAGTCCGTGCCATCGGCAGATCAGGGCACCGCGATGCACGGCTGCGGTAGCAAGGTCGGCGCCCAGATGCGGACAACTGCGCGGGCCGACGTGTAGCCGGGACTGCTGATCGCGCCAGGCGACCAGTTCGACGCCGGCGACGCGGGTGCCGAACGGTCGGCCGGGCCGAACATCGCGGCTCGCGGCGAACGCATACCAGTTGCCCGTGGGTCGGCGCTGCGATCGGTTCAACGCGGCGTCGATGATCGCCGGCGAAGCATCGCGGTAGGTCGGACGCTGGCCGGCCCACACCACCGGCGGGATCGCCTGCAGCGGCCAATCCTTGGGCCAGCGGCGCCGCATGTTGTCGCCGATGTTCATCGTCGCGAAAGCCTTTCTCGGCCGGCAAGAAAGCGCAGCAGCGCCGAGCGGCCTTGGGTAGGAACCGTACACAGGGCATGGCCGGCAAGTCCCCATTGCGCCAATATCTGGTTGGCGGCCGCCCAGCCGGTCGTGGCGGCACGCTCCATCAGGGCCACCGGCAAGTCGATGCGGACTCCGTCACCGGCGAGTAGCAGCCCGGGCAGCGGTGTTATTACCCCGGGTCGATGCGCATGGGTGCCAGGCGCGAACAGCGGACAGTCGCGGTGATGCAGCATTCGTTCGTAAACCACTCGCGCGCCGGCGGTTTCGGGGTAGAGCTCATGCAGCCGACTCAGCATGGCTTGCTGCGGCTGCGCGGATTGCACCGCGTACGAATGTAATTCGACAACAGAGCCATGCTGTTGCCGGGCCCAGTCGGCGGCTTCGCGTTCGTAGCGGTCAAGGACGCTGATGTTGTCGAGCGGTTCGTGACCGGCGGTGCCCAGAAACGCCGGCCGATGGGGGGCGACAGGGCGGTCGATCCACAGGCGATGCACCATGAAGGGCGGCGCGGTGCGCAGCCGCCTGATCCGTGCCCGCCACATGTCGTCGCCAAGTCCCGGTGACGACGCCACAATTCGCTGCAGGCCGGCCACATCGGTGGCCAGCACGACGGAGTCCGCGTCCAGACGGTCATTGGTATCGGTGTGGATGCGGAATGTCTGTGTGTGTCCGCGGCCGATGCTTGCCACGGCGCTGCCCTGATGGAATCGCACTCCAAGGTCGGCCAAGTATTGCTGCAGCGGCTGCCACAACGCGGTGTCGTAGTTGGCGTTGGCGACGTCGAAGATAAGACCCTCGCTGGAGCCGAGGAAGTAGATGTGGAACATCGTGGCCAGCTCCGCGGCCGACAGCTCCGTCGGACTGGCGAAAAAGCTGCGAGAAAATACCTCGAAGGCGAGGTGGCGTGCCGCCTCGGGGAAGTTGAGGCTCTTCAGGAAGGTCTCGGCGTCGATGTGGTCGAGTCGATTGTAAATGTCGGGCAGTGACACAGCGGCCAGCGGCGCGGCAGCGCGCGCGTCGATCCGGGCCAGGTCGCCAAGTCGAAAGGTGGGGCTGCGCAACGCGAATGCCAGCGCGTTCCACGGCGGGGTGCGGGGCAGACCACGGAAGCTGTCCCGCCGGCCGGCGCCGTCGATGAGCGGGTAATCGTCGACCGGTATCAACATGGACAGCTTCGGGTCGACGCGGCGCAGCAGCGCCCGCAAGTTGTAGTACTGCCGGAAGAAGGCGTGGAAGCCCCGGTTCATTCCGACCTCGATGTCGCGGTATTGCTCGGTCCAGGCGCCGACGCGCCCGCCCAGATACTCCTCGCGTTCGATGACGTCGACGCTGATTCCGCGTTCGGCCAGACCCGTGGCGGCGGCCAGACCGGCGATTCCGGCACCGACAACAACGGCGCGCGGTTGAGACGACAGTGCGTTGGCGCTGGGCAGGCCCCGCGGTGCCGGGTACGTCCGGCGACGCCGATCGGTCATCGCGGTGCGTCCCCGAGGAAGGTGTGCACGATGTTGGTCTCCCATCCCGGCATGGTTTCGCTGTGCACCGCGGCGAACCCCGCGTCGCGCAACCGCTGCCGGAATTGCGTTGCGCCGTCAAATGTCAGCACGCTGCGCCACAGATGCCGATACAACGTCGCGTCGCGGGTCTGCCGCCAGCCCGAGGGAATGATGATGCCCCAGCACACCGCGCGCCACACCCAGGTGGCGGCCCGGGAGTCGCGCACCGAGTAGTCGTGCACCGCCAGCGTGGCGCCGGGCGCCAGCAGGTTGCGGAAAGCGCGCAATTGGGTGTCGGGATCCGACAAATTGCGGATCAAATAGGCGGCCAGGATCCCGTCGAACGTTCCGACGACGCCGTTTTCAGTAAGGGCCTCGATGGGGGCATGCACGAACCGGACCGACGGGGGCCACGACTTGGCTTGCGCCTGCTCGAGCATTCC
>JAVRPG010000899.1:0-7079 GCA_032162325.1 Mycobacterium sp.
ATAGCGATCGAGGATGACGACGTCGTAGGCGGCGTTGAGGTGGCCGATCTCGTCGCGGGCCCCTGAGCGGTCGAGGGCGAACAGCACCGCCATCGCGTAAACCGACGACGACAGGTCACCGTGCCCGCCGTGCAAGGCCTCGGCGGCGATGTCGGCCGACACCGAGTGTCCGTAGCGCGGAAAGGACAGGCTCGCAACGGACTTGTGCGCCGCTTCGAACGCCGAGCGCAGGCCCTGCGTCAGCGTCCGCTTGCCGGCGCCGTCGACGCCCTCGATCACGATGAGCACGGCTAGAAGCCCGCCGCCTGCCCGTCACGGCGGGGGTCGCTCACACCGAGATATCCGTCCTCCAGCCGCCAGATCGCCTGGCATGCCCCGAAGGCGTTGTAGTCGCTGACGCTGACCAGGTCGTGACCGCGCTGCCGCAATTCGTCCCCGGTGGCAGCGGGGAAGCCGTCCTCGACGGTGACCTGCAACCCTTGCACCCAGCGGAAGCGGGGCCCGTCGCAGGCCGCCTGCGGGTTCTGCCCGTAATCGGCGATGCGAACGATTACCTGCAGGTGCCCCTGGGGTTGCATCGGGCCTCCCATAACGCCCAACGTCATCACCGGAGCATCCTGCTTGGTGACGAAACCCGGAATGATCGTGTGGTACGGGCGCTTTCGCGGGCCGATCTGATTCGGATGTCCTGGTGTGGCAACGAAGTTCGCGCCACGGTTGTGCAGTGAGATCCCGGTGCCCGGCACCACAACGCCCGACCCGAAGCCCTGATTGTTGGACTGGATCATCGACACCATCATTCCCGCCGCGTCGGGGATCTTCTCCAACGTGGCCGCGTGCTCGGGGAACCGAAACAGCTCACCGGGCAACGGGGCCCGCCCGCCGGGCAGGAAGGCATCGGCGAAGCCGGGCCGCGATTTCAGCTCCGACACCTGCGCCGCCCACTGGCCGGCGATCGTCGGGCAAACTAGGAAGCCGTCCCGCCCGTAGTGGATCGCCCGCTCAAAAAGTCGCGCGGACGGCAGCTTGCCGAACTTGGCGTGCAGCTCTACCCACGCCGAGACCGCACCCGGCACGGTGACCGAATTCCAGCCGCGCGCAGGGACCTCCACGCCATTGAAGTATTCGCGCGTCCACGCCGCAGGAGAACGTCCGGAGGCGTTGAGCCCGTGAAGTTTCTCGCCGTCCCAGACGATCGCGAATGCATCGGAGCCCAGGCCGTTGGACACCGGTTCGACCAACGTGATGGTGATCGCAGTCGCGATGATCGCATCGACCGCGTTGCCTCCGTCGGCAAGCATCGCCAGGCCTGCCTGCGCTGCCAACGGTTGCGTCGTGCACACGACATTGCCTGCGAGCACGGGCTTTCTGGGCCATGCGTACGGCAAATCCCAGGAAAACGGGACGGTCACGCCCGAATCCTACGTCCGAGGCTGCGGCGGCGTTCGGTACCGGTAGTGCTCCAACGTCCCGGATCCGTGGTGAGCTCAATGGCCGCACGCGCCACACCAGCCCCTGACTGGAGTGGTACCCAATGTGCCCGCCTCCGCGCGACAACTGAGCGACACATTCGCGCCCGTGTAGAACCGACGCCGAAACTGCGGTCAGATCGCGAATTTCGTGCTTACCGCGATCTGTGAGCAGTTTCGACGAACAAACTCTCGACGAACAAACTCAGTAGCGGTAGTGCTCCGGCTTGTACGGGCCGTCGACGTCGACGTTGATGTACTCGGCCTGCTCTTTGGTAAGCCGAGTCAGCGAACCACCGAGCGCCTCAACGTGGATCTTGGCCACCTTCTCGTCGAGGTGCTTGGGCAGCCGGTACACCTCGTTGTCGTACTCGTCGTTCTTGGTCCACAGCTCGATCTGGGCGATCACCTGGTTGGAGAAGCTGTTGCTCATCACGAACGACGGGTGACCGGTGGCATTCCCGAGGTTCAGCAGCCGGCCCTCAGACAGCACGATGATCGAGTGGCCGTCGGGGAACACAAACTCGTCGACCTGCGGCTTGATGTTGATCCGGCGGATGTCGGGGTCACGCTCGAGCCGAGCCATCTCGATCTCGTCGTCGAAGTGGCCGATGTTGCCGAGGATCGCCTGGTGCTTCATCGACCGCATGTGCTCGAGGGTGACGATGCCCTGGTTTCCGGTGGCGGTGATGACGATGTCGGCCCAGCCGATGGCCTCTTCGACCGTCTTGACCTCGAAGCCTTCCATCAGCGCCTGCAGCGCGTTGATCGGGTCGATCTCGGTGACCGCGACGCGGGCACCCTGGGCCTTGTGCGCCTCCGCACAGCCCTTGCCGACGTCGCCGTAGCCGCAGACCAGCGCGGCCTTGCCGCCGATCAACACGTCGGTGCCGCGGTTGATGCCGTCGATGAGCGAGTGGCGGGTGCCGTACTTGTTGTCGAACTTGGACTTGGTGACCGAGTCGTTGACGTTGATGGCCGGGAAGGCGAGCTCACCCGCGGCGGCGAACTGGTACAGCCGCAGCACACCGGTGGTGGTCTCCTCGGTGACGCCCTTGACCGACTCGGCGATCTTGGTCCACTTGGTCTTGTCGGTCTCGAAGCGCTCGCGGATCAACGCCAGAAACACCTTGTACTCGTCGGAGTCGTCGTCCTCGCCGGGGGGAATCACGCCGGCCTTCTCGAACTGGGCACCGCGCAGCACCAGCATGGTGGCGTCGCCGCCGTCGTCGAGGATCATGTTGGCAGGCTCGTTGGGCCACGTCAGCATCTGCTCGGCGGCCCACCAGTACTCCTCGAGGGTCTCGCCCTTCCACGCGAAGATCGGCACGCCCTTGGGCTCTTCCGGTGTTCCGTGCGGACCGACGACCGTGGCCGCCGCGGCGTGGTCCTGGGTGGAGAAGATGTTGCACGATGCCCACCGCACCTCGGCGCCGAGTGCGACAAGAGTCTCGATCAGCACCGCGGTCTGCACCGTCATGTGCAGCGAGCCGGAGATGCGCGCGCCCTTGAGCGGCAGCACCTCGGCGTACTCGCGCCGCAGCGACATCAGTCCCGGCATCTCGTGCTCGGCGAGCCGGATTTCCTTGCGGCCGAATTCGGCAAGGGACAGGTCGGCTACCTTGAAATCGATTCCGTTGCGGACATCAGCGGTCAGCCGCTGCTCAGTCGTCGTCATGTGGCTTCCTTCTTGCGCTCGTGCGCGCGTCGCAATTACTTAGCTTCGTTACATATTAGTCGGCGCGACTGAGCGGTGTCGGCCCGCTAATTCTGCTCGATGACACCGTAGCGCTCGGCAAACGGCGACATGAGTCTAGCCAAGTCCCTTGCGACATCGTGGTCGGCCTCCGGTGGCATCGAGACGTAGCTCATGGCAAGCCTGACGATGGCCCTCGCCAAGACCCCCGCGTCCTCCTCGCTGGCGCGCACCCAGCTATTCATGAAGGTCTCCGTCAGCCGCTGCGAGGCGCGGGTGATGATCGGCCCACTGTCGGTGGTGATGAGCTGCAGCAGGTCGGGTTTGGTTCCGCCGGTGAGCAGCGAGATCACCAGCGGGTCGGCGGCGGACTCGGCGAAGAAGTCGCGGAACCCCTGCAGGAACGCGGCGTAGATGTCGCCGACGTTGCCGACGATCGCGTCCTCGATCTGGTCGACCAGCCGGTCGGCCAACCTCAACGCGTACCCCTGAGCCAGGCCCTGCCGCGATCCGAATTCGTTGTAGATGGTTTGACGGCTGATGCCTGCGGCGCGTGCGACGTCCGACAGCGTGATCGACGACCAGTCGCGGCTGAGCAACATCTCCCGCATGCCGTCCAGAATCGAATCGCGCAGCAGCACTCGCGACGCCTCGGCGTACGGAATGCGCTGCGCGCTTCGGGGGTCGCGCGGGCCGGTCACACGCGCGACGATATCCCTTCCCGTCGCTGCGCTCGCCCAGGCCGCCGTCACGAGCGGGCTACCTCCACCATCTCGAAATCGGATTTGGCCGCGCCGCAGTCCGGGCAGCTCCAGTCGTCGGGGATGTCGTCCCAACGAGTGCCGGGGGCGATCCCGTCTTCGGGCCAGCCCTTCGCTTCGTCGTACTCGAATCCGCACTGCACGCAGATGAACAGTTTGTAGTCGGTGGCTGTCTGTCCCCCTGCCCTACGGGCGGGAGGTGCCCCCACTCCACGCAAGCGCTCATCGCTCATTTCATTGCTCCATCTCTCTTTTCAGAAATCTCTTCGAAGTCGACCTTCTCGCGTACCGCACAGTCGGGGCAGCACCAGTCCTCGGGTATGTCGCTCCACGGCGTGCCCGCCGGGAATCCTTCTCGCGGTGCGCCTTTCGCCTCGTCGTAGACGTAGTCACAGCCGGGGCATTTTAAGGAACTCATGCTTATGCCTTCTGCTCCTCGCGCGAGCGCTCGTCGCCCGCACCGAACTTGGCGAGCATCTTGTCGCGCACCCGCGGATGCAGGTTGACCCGGGTGATGTCGCCGTCGTAGTGCTCGATCACCCGGTGATCCATCACCTTGCGCCAGACCGCAGGCACGTAGGTCAGCGCGATCATCGACGCGTATCCGCTTGGCAGGTTCGGCGCCCCGTGCATGCTGCGCAGAGTCTGGTACCGGCGGGTCGGGTTGGCGTGGTGATCGCTGTGCCGCTGCAGGTGATACAGGAACAGGTTGGTCACGATATGGTCGGAGTTCCAGCTGTGCTCGGCCGCGCAGCGCTCGTACCGGCCGCTCTCCGTCTTCTGCCGCAGCAGGCCGTAATGCTCCAGGTAGTTGACCGTCTCCAAGAGCGAGAAGCCGAACACCGCCTGGATCACCATGAAGGGGATCAGCGCCGGGCCAAACACCGCGATCAGCACGCCCCAGAACACCACCGACATCGCCCATGCGTTGAGCACGTCGTTCTGCCAATGCCACGGACTCTTGCCAAGTCGGCGCATCCGCTGCGCTTCCAGCTCCCACGATGAGCGCAGACTCCCCCACACGCTGCGCGGCAGGAACTCCCAGAACGTCTCGCCGAAGCGGGCCGACGCGGGATCCTCGGGCGTGGCGACCCGCACGTGGTGTCCGCGGTTGTGCTCGATGTAGAAGTGGCCGTACCACGTCTGCGCCAGCGTCACCTTGCCCAGCCAGCGTTCCAGCGAGTCCTTCTTGTGGCCGAGTTCGTGTGCGGTGTTGATGCCCACCCCTCCGAGCATCCCGACCGACAACGCCAGGCCGATCTTGGCCGCCCAGCTCAGCGGACCGTCGAACCCGAGCCAGCTCACCTCGGACGCGGTGAACAGGTACGCGCCGAGGATCACGCTGGCGTACTGGAACGGGATGTAGATGTAGGTGCAGTACCGGTAGTACTTGTCGTTCTCCAGCCGCTCCATCACCTCATCGGGCGGGTTCTGCCCATCGGGGCCGAAGCGCAGGTCCAGCGTCGGCAGCACGATGTAGAGCAGGATCGGGCCGATCCAGAACGGCACCTGCGCGGCCACGTGCCAGCCCCACTGGTTGAACGCCCACACCAGCGGCAGGACGACGAACAACGCCGTCGGGGCGATCAGCCCCATCAACCACAGGTACCGCTTCTTATCTCGCCATTGGGCGATCTCGACTTCGGAAAGTTGCGTGGCCACTAGATGCTTCCTCCTGTGAGTACCATCACGTCTCGAAGTTGACTATATAGCCGATTTTGTCGGCTGTCTAGACATCGGTATATATTTTGTAAAGCAATGTTGAGACGCCGAGAACCCATCAAGCGATTTGGGCGTGATTTCTAGCGCTCAGCGCGGGTTTTCAGCCGAAATCGCACGCCTCGCGCCGCGCCAGCACCGAGTGGCGGCGGCCGTTAGGCGAAATAGACGAGCACGCCGATGGCCATCCCGGTCCACCGCATGTACCTAGTACTGTCCCCCCATGGGGCGGACAGGAAACCACGCTGTCGTCATCGGGGCCAGCATCGGCGGCTTGTGCGCCGCGCGCGTGCTGTCGGACTTCTACGACCGGGTGACGGTCTATGAACGCGACGAGCTGCCCGACGGACCGGCCAACCGCGCGGCAGTCCCCCAGGGCAGGCATGTGCACTTGCTGATGGCGCGCGGCGCCCAGGAGTTCGATTCGCATTTCCCCGGCCTGCTCGACGACATGGTGGCCGACGGGGTGCCGATTTTGGAGAACCGGCCCGATTGCATCCATTTTGGCGCCGCAGGCCATGTGCTCGGCACCCACCATCGGCTGCAGGACGAGTTCACGGCGTATGTGCCGAGCAGGCCCCATCTCGAATGGCAGATCCGGCGCCGGGTTCAGGCGATCGAGAACGTGGAGTTCGTCCGCGACGCGGTCGCCGAACCCCGGTTCGACCGGGCCGGTCATCGCGTCACCGGTGTGCTTCTGGACGCGGACGACCCATCCAGCGCGGTCGACGCCGACCTCGTCGTAGACGCCACCGGGCGCGGCACCCGGCTGCCGGTCTGGTTGGACAAGTGGGGTTTCGAGCGTCCGCGCGAGGACACCGTCGACGTCGGCATCGGCTACGCCACCCAACAGGTGCGCGTCCCCGACGGCCTGCTCGCCGAGAAGGTCGTGGTGGCCGGTGCCTCGCGCGCAGAGCCGGTTGGGCTCGGCATGCTGTTCTACGAAGACGGCAACTGGGGTGTGACGACGTTCGGTGTGGGGAAGGTCGAGCCGCCGCAGAACTTCGCAGAGATCTGCGCCGTGGCCGACAAGATCCTGCCCGCCCACGTCGCGGCCGCGCTGCGGCAGGGGGAACCCCTTGGCGAGATGGCGTTTCACAAGTACCCGACCAGCCGCTGGCGCCGCTACGACAAGCTGACCCGCTTCCCTGCGGGGATCATCCCGTTCGGCGATGCGGTGGTCAGCTTCAACCCGACGTACGGCCAGGGCATGACGATGACCTCGTTGCAGGCCGGACACCTGCGGCGCGCGCTCGAGTCGCCGGGCGCCGACTTGGCCCACGAATTCCAGCGCGCCACGGCCAAGACGACGTTCCCGGTGTGGCAGATGAACGCCATCGGTGACTTCACGCTGCACCGCGCGAGCGGGCCGATGCCGAAGTGGTACGGGCCGGTGGGCAACCTGTTCGATCAGTTCCTCGGTGCCGCAGAGAC
>JAVRPG010000900.1:0-11706 GCA_032162325.1 Mycobacterium sp.
CCGGGTGGCGGCCGAGTTGGTAGCGAGTCAGTTCGACACCGTGGCCACAGCCGTGCAGGGATGCGACGCATTGGTGGCAACCGGCCTGATGCCCGCCGGCCAGCGGTCGATAGCGGAGATACTCGGCATCCACTACGTGTGCGTCACGTTCACTCCGCGCGTCCTGTCGTCGCCGCATCACTCGCCGCTGCCGCGGCCGGGCCGGCCGTTCCCGCCGGGCGAGACCGACAACCGGGTGTTGTGGGACGTGGACGCCGAGCGGGTCCAGGCGCTGTACGGTGCGCCGCTCAACACCCACCGGGCGGCGATCGGCCTGCCACCGGTGGACAACGTCCGCGACCATGTCTTCACCGACCGCCCATGGCTGGCGGCGGACCCGACCCTGAGCCCGTGGCCTGGGTCGCCGGACCTCGATGTCGTGCAGACCGGCGCGTGGATCCTGCCCGACGAACGGCCACTTCCGGCAGATTTGGTGGCCTTCCTGGAGGACGGCACACCACCGGTGTACGTGAGCTTCGGCAGCGTGCGCGCCCCGGAGGACGCCGCCCGGGTGGCCATCGAGGCGATCCGAGCGCAGGGCCGCCGCACGGTCGTGGCCGGTGGTTGGGCCGACCTGGCCCTGATCGACGACCGGGACGACTGCTTCGTCGTCGGCGAAGTCAACCACCAGGCACTGTTCGGCCGGGTGGCCGCCGTTGTGCACCACGGCGGTGCGGGCACGACGACGACGGCCACCCGGGCTGGGGCGCCTCAGGTGGTGGTGCCCCAGATAGCGGATCAGCCGTACTGGGCCGGCCGGGTTGCCGAGCTGGGCATCGGCGCGGCACACGACGGTCCCACTCCGACCACCGAGTCTTTGTCGGCCGCGCTCGGGACGGCCTTGACTCCCGAGACGCGTGCGCGGGCAACCGCCGTGGCCGGTGCGATCCGCGCCGACGGTGCGACGGTGGCCGCGAAGCTGCTGCTCGACGTCGTTAGCCGAGAAAGGCCAGTTGTCTCCGCGTGATCCGCGAGGGATCGGACGTACCTCAAACGCTTCTCGGACCAAGCACTACGACGATGACCAGCTCATCGCACTTGTCTCCCAAATCGCCATCATCAAGGCCTTCAACAGATTGAACGTCATCCTCCAGCAACCCGCGGGCGACTACCAGCCCGGGCAGTTTGGGTAGCGGCGACAGAACGACCGGCGGCTGCAAGACGACACAATCAAGCCCCATGGGGGTGAACCGTGCCGGGCTGCCACTCGTATCTCGGTTGAATGTTGGAAACACCGGCACGTTGTACCAACTTCTTTTACCGCGCGAGCGCACAAACATTTCGACGGGAGCACACTTTGGCATATCCGAACCAAACCGGCTGGCAGCCATCGGGCCCCCACCACCGATCTACGTCTCAGTGCCGGCCACCAATGGAATGGCGATCGCGGCTCTGATTATGGTGTTTGTGTTCTATCCGATTGGGATCATCCTCGGTCATGTGGCGCGCGGGCAGATCAAACGGACCCGAGAAGGCGGAAGGGGACTGGCCACTGCCGCTCTGGTCATCGGCTATCTCCAGGTCGCCGTTACGGTTGGGGTCATTGGCGTAGCCGCCATCCTGGTTGCGCTCGGCGCTCAGTAGGCATCGCTTGCACGCGTCAACGAGGTGACGCCGCACGGGGAAAGGCGTTAGCCTTGCTCGCAAGTCGGGTCCGGTGCGCGCGCTGCTCCTTAAGGAGTCCTCGCGGGCGCCACCAGAGAGGACAACCAGGATTCATGACCGAGCGACAGCGCGCCACACCACTCGTCAACGCCGCGAGGCTCGCTGTCGCGGGCGTGATCATCGCCGGCGGTGCACTGGCCATGGCCGGCCAGGCCGGAGCGGATCCGGCGGTGCCCTATCCGACGCCGGTGCCAGCGGGTCCGGATCCGGCCACCCCGGCTCCCGGCCAACCCATGGTGTCTGCGGATGGACCGGTAGGTCCGCCCGCGCCCCCACCCGTCGGTCCGCCAACGGTGCCAGAGATCGCGAACCCCGTCTACGGCTCGGGTAAATTTGGGTCGGGCCCGCTCGGGAGCCTCAGGGATATTTGGCACCAGGCCCAGGACCCGTACCAAATGGCCGGTTCGCCAGGCCAGATGCCCGAACCGGCCCCGCCGCCGCCCGGAGCCGGTCCGGCGCCGCAGCTGCCGCCCGGATACGTGTCGATCAGCGCCCCGGAGTCCAACGGGCCTCCGCCGAAAGAGTCCTACGCCGGGGGGCCAGCTCTGCCGCCTGGGTACTACCCGTTGAACGGGCCGCCGCCGCCCGGGTACGGGCCGCCTACGGGACCCGACCCGGCCGCGCCACCAACGGTCGCGCCGGTTCCGCCGACGCCCTAACCCCTTGGGCGGCGTTGTAAATCACCGCCATGCAGCTGAGAGCAAACGCGGCGTGGCGTAGCCGTGGTGCTGACGATGGTTCCAATACCGAAACATGTTGGGCGACAGCATAATAGTGAATCCGGCGTACTTGACTGGTAACCCGCCGTATGCGATTTCCCGGTATGCAAGCCGTCACACAACGGCCACACTGAGGCGATCATGAGAGTGCCGGATGGATGGACACTGTTGTGCTGACCCCCGTGTCCGCCCCCGCCTAAGCTGGACCCCGGCCGAAGTTGAGCACACTAGGGGAGGCCTCCAATGAGGACGTTCGTTCGCCGGCTCCTGCCCGTCGTCGTGATGGCGTTAGCGCCGATGGCGGCCGTGACTATCGCGACGCCGGCAGTGAGCTCGGCAGAATGCGCGAACGGCGAGTGGTGGGACCCGACGGCTAATGTGTGCCGGCCACTGGGCGTCGGGCCACGACCCCTGGCATGCGACGCTGGCCAGTGGTGGGACCCGACGGCTAATGTATGCCGGCCACTGGGCGTCGGGGCCCAACCGCTTGCGTGCGACAACGGCTGGTGGTGGGATCCGACCGCCAACGTATGCCGGCCGCCACTAATACCTCCGGCCGCCTGAACCTGTTCTCGAAGTCTGTCGGGGAATGCCGTCGAGGTAGCCGTGCAGGTGGGTTGTGTTTGCCACTGCAGCCAGCCCAGGGGTGGCAGTTCGACGTTCCTCGACGTTCTTCCAGGCGCGTCGGCCGTGATATGGCTGGAGGGGTCAGCGGCGCAGTGTTTTGTCTCGCGGTGCGACAGTGCGCGTAGGGCGCTGTGTCGATCACAGCCAGCAGTGAGCTGCGTCCGCTGGCCCGCACGTGTGAGCCCCGCGGGGAATCTGCGGACGAAACTCTAGAGACGGGCGGCCGTCGCCGCGTAAACTCCAAACCTGTCTGCCCCGCTCGACATCATCGAGAATTACTACACGTGCGAGCTGACGACCCTGTCGCGCGACGGTTCGCCTCAGACCTGGCCGGTCACACCACGGTTACTCACCGACGGCCGTCTGCTTCTCACGACTAGCATCGGGCTACCGCAGAAGGCCTTCAATGTCCGGCGCAATCCACAGGTCAGCCTCCTGTTCTCGGAACCGACCGGAAGTGGTGTCGCCGAGCCGGGCGCGGTGCTGCTCCAAGGTGACGTGATGGCCGCCGACGACATCGTGACGGATATGTCGTCGGACCCAGATCTGGCGGCCTTACTGGAAACGGCGGGGAGACGCCAACCCGCGGGCGCGTTCTGGAGTTCGTGGCTGGGCCGGCGGTTGTTCTGGGCGTATTACATGCCGATCCTGATCTACGTGACGCCACGTCGCGCTTTGCTCTGGCCCACTCGGGATTTCATCCGATCACCTGAGGAACTCGACCTCCGTGAGGTGCGCCGTGTGGGCTGAAGCAGCGAAGTGGCTCGCCAAGTTCGACGAGGCGGTGTCAACAGTGCTCGACACCGACGGCTATCCCGTCAGCATTCGGGTCGATACCCGCAGTTACGACGCGGCCACCGGCCAATTGCCCGCCGAGTTGGTCGGCCAGCTCGGTTGCGTCGAAGGGCCGGCCAATCTGCTGTGCCATTACCACGACGAAAAGATGTGGAACATCAAGGCTATTCAGATCAAGGGGCGTATCGAGAAGCGAAACAGCGGCTGGGTGTTCCAAAGCACTGTGTTCAATGCGCCATCGAAATTGGCAATGGTCTCTGCTCTGAGGGGCGCGAGCACCTCGGCGCAGAAGTACCTCGACAAACGCGGACTCACGCGTCCTGCGGTGAATTGGGTTGCCATCAGAGAGATTCAGCATCGCGCATCGCAACAACGCTAGCGGCACAGTCCGTAGAGTCTCGCGGGGCACGCGGCGAAGGTGCGCTTCGCGAAAATCTGCGTCATCGTGCGCTGCAGCCACGGTGCACGAGCGAGCAGGCCAATGGCGGGCAGTGGTACCGCCCAAATCGCTTCTGCGCGGTGCGGAGATAAGTATCCGATAGTCTCGGGCGTTCAGAAGCGCACGCGCACAGGCGAGTTGGACGAGATCGAGTCCGGCTCGCGGGCTGGCATCGCACACCAGCATGCGGTTATCACGCGCTTGGCAGGAATGCTGACTCTAGGAGACGACTGGGCACAGTCGTCACGGCGATGACGTTTGAGCCGCGACTCGGCGGACGCTGATCGGCGTGGGCTGCAATGTCGCCACCGCGCCCGCGAGTTCCTCGCGAACGTCGGCGATTGCCGCAGAGAAGCGTTCGCGCTCATCGGCGCGCGGCGCGACGATCCGCAAGGCGTCAGGGTGGACACCGTGCGCAGCACCGAGCACGCGCACTCCGATGCCGTGACGCTGCAACACCGCCGCGACGTCCTCGGAGCGTGCACAGAACGCGTACTGGAAGTGGACGTTCGTGTTGCACCGAGGATCGAGACCCTCGACATCGGAGAGCACCTCGGCCAGCCAGGCGTTGTCGCCATGCATCCAAGACCGCGAGTGCGCCGTCCAGTGGAAGTCCCGTACCGCGGCACACGCAGCATGTACGTCGACACCCGACAGACCCCAGTTCTCCTGCTTGCCGAAGAGCCTCTTGAGCCGTTCGTGATCGGCGCACCAGGCAATTCCCGCCCGCATCGCCGCGATACCGTAGAACTTCGAAGTCGATCGCAGCACAACGAGATTGGGAACATCGCAACCAAGGGCCGACCATCTGTTCGGATCCGCCATGAAGTTGACGTACGACTCGTCGACGACGAGTGTCGCGGCGGGGTGAGCGTCCGCCGCGGCTATCAGATCCTTCGGATCAAGGACCGTGCCGGTTGGATTGTGCGGGTTGGAGATGATGACCAGCCCATCCTGGTCGAGTGCTGCGTCGACCTGTTCCACTGAGGGAATCTGCTCACCGGCCAGACTGAACCCCCGGCCGGGAAAGGCCTTGAGGTAATCCGTGTAAGCAGGCAGCGGCACGTGAACGTCGGCGGGGTCGAGCTCGCGCCCCATGGCCCATATGAACTCGCTGGTTCCGCGTCCTGCGACAATCTCGCCGTCCCGTACGCCGGTCGCCCAGCGATACAGGTCGACGAGGCGCTCAGCAGCGTCGTAGGGGTGGAGTAGCACGTCGGCGGGGGAGATGGATTGCAGCGCCGCGATCGCCGCCGGCGCGGGGCCGTAACGGTTCACGCAAGTGCTCAAGTCCATGTCCACGCCGCGTCTGGGGTCTCCGCCCTGGGCTCCGAAGCCGCCCTGATCGCTTACGGGTCGGGTCAGATCGGAAGCAGGTGGCCCGACGTCGATGCGACGGTCCGAGCGGCTGGACGCCGTGGGTGTGGGCGATCCGCGGCTCGCTGGCACCTCCGCGGCGCGTGCGAGCATTTCCCGTTGGCGACGCATCTCGATCGCCCGCCACGGCAGCGAATATCTTTGTGAGGCAGGAAAGTACGGCATGCGGTCACCTTCTTGTTCGTGAGCTCGGATCGACACGAACTAACGGTAGGCGGGGTGGCGTAGTCGCGAACGCGTAGTGACCTACCTGCATTCGCGCTGCGAATACTCACCGAAGTGCTGATGGCCCTCGCGGCCGGGCATGTCCGCCGGATCCGGCGCTCGCTCATCGCCGATTGTCGGACGTGACCGTCGACGACCGCGCCGACGGTCACGGCAACACGATGACCCGCTCGGATGACTGCGTGGACCTCGCCCACGATCGATTGAGCGGGGGCCTGCGCCTCGACCGCGACCAGCAGCGTCGGTGATACGGAAGTTTGTTGCGTGCTTTGCGTGGTCCGACGTGGACGAGTTGGTCGGCTTGTTCAGTCACGACGCCGTCGGCCTAGACGAGGCCTAGACGCATAGCTACGCGCGGGGGGCTGGAAGGGGTATGGCGGCCCGGGGTTGCCTTGGCTCCAATCACATGAATCACATCCACCCCATAAGTCACATACATATCAGTATTCATTCTATTCACAATCAGCACTTTAGAACCGCAAGCACCAAAATTATCAACCACCACATCACCGTTCGCTTAATTGCACACCTGTGGCGACTGAGGCCGGTCGCCCGAACCCGACCTGATCGTACCTCGCTGACCTGCAGTTATACGCTCCCTTGCGCTGCGCTCGGCCGTCTCATTGACCTCATAAGACGCATAACTATTAAATAAACTCAAAGAAGATAATTAGACTCATTAGCACGTCTGGTTAACTCACACCTCATCGGTAAACTCAGTATCGCGACCGAGCGGAGGGAATCGCCTCTCGCCCTGGCCCTTATTGGTGTGTGCGTCCGCGCACGACCTTACGAAGGGATCGACATGCGTGTGCGCAAGGCCTTCACCGTCCTCGCGATAACCGGCGCGATCGCGATGGCTCAAGTTGTCGTGGGAGTCCCGTCTGCTGACGCTGAACCCAACTGGGACGCAATGGCCCAATGCGAATCGGGAGGGAACTGGTCAGCCAACACCGGCAACGGCTACTACGGTGGACTTCAGTTCAACCCGGCCACGTGGGCCGCGAACGGGGGTGTTGGATCACCCGCCGCCGCGGGTCGCGATGAGCAGATACGGGTTGCGCGCAACGTGCTGCAGACCCAAGGACTCGGAGCTTGGCCGGTCTGCGGCGGTCCAATGGGGTTGGCGGTTGGGACGTGCCGCGCGATGGTGGCCTGGATTCCTCTCGGGAATCTGCCTCATCTGTGCACCGTGCTGCTCAATCCCTTCACGTGAGGCACGATTTCGTCGCCCTGCACACGGCACGGTACATCCGCCGGGTCGGTCGGAGTAACGGTACGGATCTACCGCGACCCGTGTCGTAGGTCGGGCGGCATGGCGTAGTAGACGTGACCCCTCCTGTCACTCATCGGCCGATTACCGCGGCGGTGAGATTCTTTGCGGGCCACTTGGTTTGGGCGTCTCGATTTAGCCGTTGGATGCCTACCTCGCGATTTGGCCCACGTAGTATCCGAGCCGATTTTCGACATCCCCAGGCTCGTGGAAGCCGCGGGACATCAGCGCTTTGATTGCATCCTGGCGGCGGGTCGCCCGAGCGAAGCGATGCACGCATCCCACCCGGCGCCGAGTTCGACGTCCGGCGGCAAGCTGGTGTTGACGAGGCGCTTGGTATTGGCGATCGCCCATTTGTCGAACCCGGCGTCCCGGGTCGCGAGCGCCTCGACGAACGCGTCTAGATCGGCGTCGGGCAGAGCGCGATTAACGTCGCCGTAGGCCTCGGCCTGGTCACCCCGGATGTCTTCGGAGCTCAAGAGCACCTCGACGGCGCGGTTGGGGCCGATGAGTTGCGGCAGCCGGGCCATGGGGCCACCACCGGCGACCATCCCCACGCCCACCTCCCATTGCGAGAGGATGGCCTTTCGCGGCTGGCGAAACTCATGTTGCCGGCGAGCGTGATCTCGCTGCCGTTGCCCGTCGCACGGCCGCGGATGAGGGCGATGGAGACGACTGGCACGCGAGTCAGACGCGCGAGAAAGTCCGGCCAAGTCGGACCAGCCGGCAGTGCGGTCAGATCCTCGAGCTTGGCCTGGAAATCGGAGTGATTCAGGAAGTAGTCGTCGACCGCCCGGGGGTTTTGGCCATCGCGTAAGGTGGTTACGTCCGCTAAGTATCTGGATTCAATCTCAACGCCGGAGTCATGCTCATGACCTTGATCAAGACCACTCTGCCTGCCGTCGCAGTTGCGGGCGGGCTCACCGCAGCCATACTGGGCCTGGGCGCTGCTCTGGCGAGCGCCGACCCGGCTCCGCCGCCACCGGCGCCCGTACAGGGTGAACTGCCGCCGCCCAATGCGCCGCCGAAGCCCGCCGAGGTCTGGAACGGGGAGCCCGTGGTGTGGACCTCGGGCTGGGGCGGACGCTGGGGCGTATGGAAGAACGGTCAGTTCATCACCCTGTCGTCGAACATCAACACCGGTGGCGGCTGATACCGATAAGTCAGTTACCGGCCGGTGTAGCTGGCCTTACGGCGATCCGGCGACTGGTAGACGGACCGCGTGGGCGTAAGAGCACGGACGAAATCCGTTGCAAACCAGCACAATAACGAATATGGCGAGGCGAGGCGGGGTTGACCGCCCTCGACGATCCAAATCAAACCCCGGTCGACATCAGGAAAGGGCGGTCGAATATCACTCGACGCCAACGGAGTTCGTCGGTGAGCAACGGATCGCGCCGGTAACCTTCGGCGGAGAACCCGTCCACCTGCCAGATGCCGCACAGATTGGGCGTCGGTGGGGTGAACTGTTGCCATCCCTGCCCGCCGAACCGGCGGACACTTATCTACTAGCGGCCTCGCGGTGCTTGCACCCCGGCCAACAGCAGGGCCGGCGCTGGCCTTCCTCCAGCTCCTCCTGAGTCCGGCGGATGCGGCGCTTTCGGGTCATCTCTTGCTTGGCATCCTCGACCCAACAAATGAACTCGTTGCGCGCCAAGGGCGTGATGTCGTTCCAGGCAGCGAGCGCCGCGCCGTTAGCGCTCAGCGCCTTGCGCAGGTCTGCGGGCAGCTTGTGCACCACGCCGCCGGGCACTCGCTGGCTGCTCATGCGGCCAGAGTAACGCCAGTAAATGGCGCCGGACTCGCCGGTCAAGCCGGGGGGCCCTCCCGCTGACCGCGTCGGCGCCGTCGAGGACCGCGTTGGCCCGGCGCGCCTTGGCGCAACGGGTACGTCGAATCGTTTCGGGTAGGCGGCCGACGAAAACGACACCGCGGCGATGACTCCCGACATCATTACCCCAACCGGTTTCGTACCAGTCAGAGTCGGCACACTGGCCCAATCGGCGTCCATCGATCCCGGCTGAGCGTCTCGATATAGTTGGCGCTTCCGTAGAATTATTGGTCACGTGTGGCGAGCTGCTTCTTGAACGAGTTGCACGCGGGAGGTGAGGCCGAGTTTGGTATAGACGTGGGTGAGGTGGGTTTGCACGGTCGGCTTTGCCGTGATACGTCCCGCTGATGGCGTTGTTGACGTCCGAAACCCGCTCGATGTCGTCATCGAAGTCGCTCAGGGTTGCTTCAGCCCGACGCTGGCGGACGCAGCGTACCCGTTGGTTGTGTCGATTGCTGCGGGCGTGTACGCGGGCCCGGATCGGGCCGCCGGCGACCATGGTGAACGGCACCGCGAGGGGAAAGTCGGCGTCGAGAGAGCGGATCTCGGCACGCCGGATGATCGTGGCCAGCGCCAGGGTGGCTTCGAGCATGGCGAAGTGATCACCGATGCAGCTACGCGGCCCGCCACCGAACGGCAGGAATTGCCAACGGTCGCGGCCCTTGGAGTTCTCCGGGCGGAACCGGTCAGGGTCGAACGCCAACGGGTTGTCCCACAGTGCCGGATCGCGATGCATCGCATAGATCCCGACGATTGCCACGGTGCCGGCTTCGACCCGGTAGCCGTCGACGTCGATGTCCCGCATCGCCATCCGCGGAGTGATGGACCCTGGTGGGCACAACCGCAGCGCTTCGTGCAACACCAGGACTGTGTATCCGAGCTGGGGTAAGTCCGCGGGCGTGAGCGGGCGATCGCCCAGCGCGGCGACTTCGGCGGCGACGCAGTCCTGCAGATCTGGGCGGCGACCCAGTGCCCAGAACGCATACGTCAGCGTGGTCGCGGTGGTGTCGTGTCCGGCCAGCATGAACAGCACCAGTTCGTCACAGATCTGGGCGTCGGACAGCGGCTGTCCCGTCTCGGGATCGGTCGCGGCGATCAGGGCATGAACCAGCGGGGCGTCCACTGTCGGGTCGGCCCGGCAGGCCTGGAGAATCTCGGCGGCGAGTCGATGCAGGGCGGCGCTGGCCGCGAGAGCGTGCCTGCGCGCGGGGGTCGGCAGCCAATGTGGGGCGCGCATTGGCCGGTAGGCGCGATCAGCGCAGTACTTCAAGGCAGTCCGCAGCGCCGGCCCCACCGCCTCGGCGCGCTCGTCGAGGTCCAGACCCAGCACTGAGCGGCCCAACGCCCGCAGCGTCAGCGCGTGGCATTCGCTGTCGAGGTCGACCTCGGCGCCGTCTGGCCAGCGCATTGGAAGCCCTTCGGCGGCCTCGGCCATATGCCCGGCGAACTGGGCTTGCCTGTCCGGACACGATTAGGCCAGGGGCAGTTGATTCATCTGATGAAAACGCAGCACTTAACTGGATATCGGTGATATCAACTTCAGTCGAATTCTTCAGGTGCACCGGATCTGTCAACTGTTCCTGATGATGATTGTCGTGAGTTCCTGGGTAGCCAGCAGGTGAGTACCCGCATGGCATCCGCACCCGGTCTGACTGATACCGACGCCCTGGGGCCCACGATCGCCGAGCAGGTGGTCGTGGTGATGGGCGGTGGTTATGTCGGCCGAAGGAGCGCGACGAGGAAGTCGGAGTCTTCAGTGAATGGCCGCAAATCCCAAGAGGACAGCAACAACTCGGGGGAGAACCCAGCATCTGCAGCGTCGTCGAGAAAGTGGCCGAACGCGTAGTCGCGACCGGCGCCGAACCCAATGACCGCTCGACCGTCCGCTGCGAGGTGGACACGCAGCTGGCGCAGCACTTGAACACGGGTACTCGGGGCAAGAAATGCCATAACGTTGCCCGCCGACAGAATTACGTCAAACGGTTCGGCGATGCCGCGCGCACGCAAGTCGAGCTCGGCGAGGTCGCCGAGGAGCCAGCGCGGACCGGGATGGTCCCGCTCGGCCGCCTCGATGAGCACTGGGTCAACGTCGACACCGACCACGTGGTGACCGACCGAAGCCAGATATCCACCCAACCGTCCGGAGCCACACCCGGCGTCGAGGATGCGGGCTCCGCGAGGCGCCATCGCATCGACGAAGCGTGCCTCGCCGACGACATCCTCACCGGCCCGCGCCATTGAACGGAAACGTTCGACATACCAGTGCGAATGCCCCGGATCGACCGTGACCTTCCGAACCCAAATGCTCTGTTCGACCATGCGAGCATTGTCGCAAAGAGAACACCGGCTACAAACCACGAGCCAAGTCAGCAGTGGCGAGCCCGAAGATGGCCGGGATAGAGATTGTCGCAATGCCAATGTGCTGTCTCGCATTCCGCTGTGCGCTTTGGCGTCGGCTGGGTCGGATTGTCCGACGATGAGTTTCTCCTGCCTCAGAGGTCTATCTGAGCGGAACCGGTCGGCGGGCTGGGCACGAAGGCGACGGGATGACGTCTCTCGGCCAGTTCAAATACCGCACGACACGTTCCCGCACGGCCGGTAGACCTACGAGATTCGCTCGTCTAAAGCGATAGCGATACGAGTTGGAAGGTAGACGTGATGGGAACGAAGCCTTCGCGCGGTGGTTACCTCCCGATTAACGGGCTGAACCTCTATC
>JAVRPG010000901.1:0-2861 GCA_032162325.1 Mycobacterium sp.
TTCGTGCCCGTATTGACACGCGTTCCACTGTGATTTACGTCACACTCTAGTTCGCGCCGCTCGGAGGGCCCAGCGACGTTGGCCTTAGAGTGCAATCGTGGTCGCGCAAATCACAGACGGAACCGCGTTCGACAAACGCGGTCGCCCCTTTCGTCGGCGTAATTACTTGCCGGGAATCCTGCTGTTCGTCGCCCTCGCGGTGGTGACGATGTTGGTATGGGTGATGGCACTGAATCAACCGACCGACGTCCGGGAGGCCACGGTGTGCAACGCGCCGCCCCCGGCCGCCGATCCGACCGCCCCCGCGGCGCAGCTCGGTGAGCAGGTGTCGCGGGCCACGATGACGGAGGTCACTCCGGCCAAGCTTGCCGACACCAAGATCCGTGTCCTCAACGCCAGCGGACAGGGCGGCCAGGCCGCCGAGGTGGCCGGCGAACTGCGCGACCTGGGGTTCGCCGAGCCGGCCGCGGCCAACGACACCGTCTATGCGAACGCCCGGCTGGAATGCCAGGGCCAGATCCGGTTCGGTCCGTCCGGGCGCGCCGCCGCGGCGGCGGCGTGGCTGGTCGCGCCGTGCACCGAGCTGTTTCAGGATCAGCGCAGCGACGCCACCGTCGACCTGGCCATCGGCACCGAGTTCAGCGAATTGACCCACAGCGACGACATCGACGCGGTGCTGGCCAGCCTGCGCCCCGACGCCACCCAGGCGGCAGATCCAACACTGCTGAAGAAGATCCACACCGCCGCCTGCTAGCCCGTATTCCGTTGCGACGGGCGGGTATTCGCGGCTAGAAGGCGCCCGAGCGGCGCAACGCATCGGTTAGCGCGCCTGCGATGCCCGGTGCCGCCGCGACAATCAGTCCCGGTCCCCCGTCGGCCGGCGGCAGCCGCAGGCTCGCGCCCGCCTCGGCGGCGCTCAGCGCACCCGCCGCCCAGTCCCAGACGTGCACGCCGTCCTCGTAGTAGGCGTCCAGCCGTCCGGCGGCCACCATGCACAGATCGAGTGCGCATGAGCCCATCCGTCGCACGTCGCGCACGACGGGAAGCAGCCTGGTAAGGACCTCGGCCTGCCGAATCCGTTGCTCGGGCGCATAGGAAAACCCGGTGCCCACCAACGACATTGGCAGCTCGACAGCCGAACTGGCGCTCAGCGGTGTCGTCACGCCGGCCCGCTGCACGCGAGCGCCGTGCCCGAGCGCCGCGGAGTACACCGCCCCGGCGGGGACGTTCGCCACGGCCCCTGCCAGTGACGCGCCGTCGCACTGAACGGCCACCGACACCGCGTACGTCTCGATCCCGTAGACGAAGTTGACCGTGCCGTCGATCGGGTCGAGCACCCACGTCAGTCCCTCGCGACCACCCGTCGATCCGCCTTCCTCCTCGCCGAGAATGTGTTCACCCGGCCTCAGTTCGGCCAGCCGGACGCGCAGCAGCCGCTCGGTTTCGGTGTCGACGACCGTGACGGGATCGGTCGGTGTGCTCTTTGCCCGCACCGCTGGCCCGGCGTTTGGTTGGGGGTCCCCGAAAACCTCGATGCGGCGCCGCCGGACGAATTCGGCCGCCTCCGTCGCCAGCCGTTCCGCGATCGAACGCAACAGGACGGGATCGGTGTCGTTATCCGTCACGGTTCCATCGCAACACAGTCCCCCTGCACGCGGGGGTGCCCCCAGTCGCTAACCGGTTGGGCGACAGCCACGCATGAGAATTCCCGAGCTACTAGTGTGTGGGGCGCGTCGTACCTGCCGGCCTCTGTGAGGAGCGCTCATGACCGCCACCGATTCACCCGCCGCCGACCCGAGCACCAACGGCGGCCCGGCACGCCGCGGATTCGGCATCGACGTCGGCGGAAGCGGCGTCAAGGGCGGCATCGTCGACCTGGACACCGGGGAGCTGATCGGCGAGCGCTTCAAGCTCGCCACCCCCCAGCCGGCCACCCCGGACGCCGTTGCCAAGACCATCGCCGCGGTCGTCAAGGAATTCGGCTGGACCGACAAACTCGGCGTCACCTACCCCGGCGTGGTGGCCGACGGGATCGTTCGCACGGCGGCCAACGTCGACAAACGATGGATCGGCGTCAACGCCCGCGACGTCATCAGCGCGGCGCTCGACGGCCAGGCGGTGACCGTGCTCAACGACGCCGACGCCGCGGGGCTGGCCGAGGAGAAGTTCGGAGCCGGTAGGGACAACTCCGGCGTCATCGTGCTGTTGACGTTCGGCACGGGCATCGGCTCGGCGGTGATCCACAACGGGGTGCTGCTGCCCAATACCGAGTTCGGCCACCTCGAGGTCGGCAGTAAGGAGGCCGAACACCGGGCGGCGTCGTCCATCAAGGAGAACAAGGGCTGGAGCTACGAGCGCTGGACGGAAGAGGTGACCAGGGTGCTGGTGGCCATCGAGAACGCGATCTGGCCGGACCTGTTCATCGCCGGCGGCGGAATCAGCCGCAAGGCCGACAAATGGGTCCCGCTGCTGAAGAACCGCACGCCGGTGGTGGCCGCCGCGCTCCAGAACCCGGCAGGCATCGTCGGCGCGGCGATGGCCGCCGACGTGGATGTGACCGCTACTGCCAAGTAGCCGGCCCCACTCGCGCGTCAAATTTGCCGCTGAACACGGCGGTACCTCACACTGTCGTTACAATGGTCCACGGCGGCCGCATCCCGGATAGCGGCGAGATCAACCGCCAACATTCGACATAGCCGACGCTTCTCGATGGCGCACGACCGCGTCCATCGGGATTTGCAAGATCGAAAGGGTGTACGTGGCAGCGACAAAGGCACGCCCGGCGACCGATGAGCCGGTGAAGCGCACCGCTACCAAGACCCCAGCCAAGAAGGCTCCGGCGGCAAAATCGGCCAACGGAT
>JAVRPG010000902.1:0-8932 GCA_032162325.1 Mycobacterium sp.
AGCCGCATCGTGCCGTCCCAGGCCTCGGCGCCGTCCGGGTCGTGCAACAGGATCAGCCGGCCGAACGCGTCGCCCTCCGACCGCTCGGGGACGATGGCCGTCTCGGGGTGCCGGACCTCCGCGCCGAGCGCGTAGCTGAACGGCGCCAGTCGCTGCGGCGGACGGATCGGGCCGAGCTCGATTTCCGGCCGCACGGTGGTGGCATTCATGGCCGCCACCGCTTCACGGAACTGGGTTGGTTCGGCGGTGGTCATGCCTTTTGACGCTAGACCATCTTGACAGGCCTGTGCGCAGGCGCGCCGATTTGGTGGGCGACCGGCGCAGCCGAGATGAGACGATGTGATCATGCCCGAGCGGGTCGCCGACGCCATCGAGGAAATCGCCCGTCCCAACCGCGGCGACCAGCAAGAAAAGCCCCAAATCCACGCGGACCCCGCCCTGCGGCGACCTCGACTGATCCGCAACACCCCGGCGTGGGTGGTGGCGGTGATCGTCCTTGCCGCCGCGGTGGCAGCGGGCTGGGCGGTTTTCTGGGCCCTCGGCCTGAGTGCGGTGTCTGAGCGACCCGGCCTGTCGATTGCGGGGCGCCTGCCCGTCCGGGTCGCGGCCGCCGCGGTTGTCGGCATCATTGTCGGTGGTTTGCTCGCGTGGGCGTTCCGGCCCGCACAGACCCTGCGGCGCACAGCACGAACCTGGGGTACCACCGCGCGCCGTCGCACCCCACGGATTCCGTTGTTCGGATCGCTCACCGCAGCGGTCGTCATCGGGGCAGGCCTCGCCGCGTTGGCAACCTGGATCATCAGCGGTGCGGTCTTCACACACGCCGCCCGAGCCGGCGATGTCGACGTGGTCAGGGCCGCGCTGCCCGCGATCGCGGGCGCGGTGATCGCCGTCGCGCTGGTGGTGGTGTATCGGCGCCAAAACGACACGGAGCGAGCGCAATTCGCGCAGCGGTTCGGCTCGGCGTCTACCCAGTTGGGCGACTCGGACACGGCGGTGCGCATCGCCGGTGTGTACGCCATGGCCGCCGCCGCGGATGAAAGCGCGGTTTTCGCGCGGCGCCAGCAATGTATCGACGTGCTGTGCGGCTACCTGCGTCTGCCCTACGATCCGGACTCCGGCGCCAACCACCTCAGCGAGTTCGTCTCCACGACAACGTGGTCGGCGACCCCACCGGCCGTCAACATCGAGGAGTCGCGGCGCCAGGCGGTCCGCCAGAACGACCGCGAGGTGCGCGACACGATCGTTCGGGTCCTGGTGCAACGGCTCGCCCGCACGGCCGACGCCAGCTGGTCCGGCAACGACTTCGACCTCACCGGTGTGTTGTTCGAGGATGGATTGTTCGCAGGCGCGAGGTTCAGCGGCAGGCATGTGTGGTTTGACGGGGCCGTCTTCGGCCCGAACGCCTCGTTCGAGGACGTGGACTTCAACGCCGAGGTTGTCTCGTTCGACGGGGCCAGCTTCGAATCCGACGCCACCTTCGCCGGCGCGACGTTTCGGGCCCGCAGCGCCTCGTTTGACGGGGCCACCTTCACCGGCAAGGACACGTCATTCGACGACGCAAGGTTCGTCGGCGAGTACGTCTCGTTTCGTCGGGTCGGCTTCTCCAGCGAGGCGACGTCATTCGGCTCGGCCGTGTTCAAGTGCTTGCGTGCGTCGTTCGTCTCACCCACCGAGTGGAAGAACGTCGACTTCGACTGGGACAACCCGCCGGGCGGAAACCAGCCGGCGATCCCGCGCTGCATCACGCCGCGGCCGTGGCCGCCGTACCTGGTCGCCCGTGAGTCCGGGACGGACTCCCCGTCGGCCCGCCAAGCCAGGGCCGCCCAAGACAAGGACGACAATCTCGACGGCTGAGGCCGCATGGCAGCATTGGAACCGATGACTACCCGCCGCGAGCTGCCCGAGTCGCCCTATCTGGCCGCAGCCACCGGCCGCAAACCCAGCCGCGTGCCGGTGTGGTTCATGCGGCAGGCAGGCCGGTCACTGCCCGAGTACCGGGCGCTGCGGGCCAAGAACACCCTGATGCAGGCGTGTTTCGACGCCGAACTGATCACCGAGATCACGCTGCAGCCCGTCCGCAGGCACGGGGTGGACGCGGCGATCCTGTTCTCCGACATCGTGGTGCCGCTGCGCGCATCGGGCATCGAGCTGGACATCGTGCCCGATGTCGGGCCGGTGATCGAGCATCCCGTGCGCACCGTCGCCGACGTCCAAGCCATGAAAACACTTGAGCCGCACCAGGTTGCGCCGATCGCGCAGGCGGTGTCGCAGCTGGTGTCGGAGTTGGGCGACGTCCCGCTCATCGGGTTCGCGGGCGCGCCGTTCACCCTGGCGTCCTATCTCGTCGAGGGCGGACCCAGCCGGCACCACGAACGCACCAAGGCGATGATGCTGGGCGAACCCAAGACCTGGCACGCCCTGATGACAGCGCTGACCGACGCCACGATCGCGTTTCTGCAGATCCAGGTGGACGCCGGCGTGGACGCGATTCAAGTGTTCGATTCGTGGGCGGGCACATTGTCGCTGGCCGATTACCGCAGCTCCGTCCTGCCCCACAGCAGCAGGGTGTTCTCCAAGCTCGCCGACGCCGGTGTGCCGATGACGCACTTCGGGGTCGGCACGGCCGAGCTGCTTGGCGCGATGTCGCAGGCAGGCGCGACGGTCGTCGGGGTGGACTGGCGAACCTCGCTGACCGACGCCGCCGCGCGCGTGCAACCGGGCACCGCCCTGCAGGGCAACCTCGATCCGGTCGTGTTGCTGGCCGGCTTTCCCGTGGTGGAGCGCGCGGTACGCGCCGTCGTCGAGGACGGCAGGCGCGCGGTCGACGCGGGCGCGGCGGGCCATGTGTTCAACCTCGGCCATGGCGTACTGCCCAGCACAGATCCGTCGGTGATCAGCGACGTCGTCGCATTGGTGCATTCCCTGTGAGCGCGTCGTATGCCGTTGTGGGGGGCGGGATTTCGGGTCTGGTCGCGGCTTACCGGCTGCGGGTTGCGGCGGGCCCGGACGCGACGATCACGGTGTTCGACCCCGCCGACCGGCTTGGCGGCGTGCTGCGCACCGAGCGGATCGGCGGCCAGCCGCTGGACGTCGGCGCGGAGGCGTTTATCGCGCGTCGACCGGAGGTGCCTGCACTGCTGGCCGAGCTGGGGTTGGCAGGCAGGCAGATCGGCACCACCGGAGCGCGGCCGCTGATCTACAGCCAGCACAGGCTGCACCCATTGCCGACCGACACCCTGCAGGGCATCCCGGCGCAGCCGCAAGCGCTGGCCGGGCTTGTCGACGAGGCCACGATCGGGCGGATGCTCGACGAACGCGGCCGCCCGTTCTCCTGGCGCCCCGGCGCCGACCCTTCGGTGGCAGATCTGGTCGGTGACCGTTTCGGAAAGCAGGTGGTGACCCGCTCGGTGGATCCGCTGCTGGCGGGCGTGTACGCCGGGTCAGCGGCGACGATAGGTCTGCGGTCGGCCGCTCCGACGCTGGCAGCGGCGCTGGATCGGGGCGCACGCAACCTGACCGACGCGGTGCGGGACGCACTGCCGGCGCCACTGAGCGGGTCGGTGTTCGGCGCCGTCGACGGCGGATACACGGTGCTGGTCGACCAGCTCGTCAGCCGGGCCGGCATCAGGTGGGCGCAGGTGGCAGTCGGACAGGTCGACCGCGCGCCACGGGGCTGGGAACTGGTCGACGACGAGGGGGAGCGCTGGCTCGCCGACGCGGCGGTGCTGGCCGTCCCCGCGCCGCAGCTGCCGAGTCTGGTCGAGGGGGTGGCACCGCGGACGGCGGCGGCGGCGAGACGCATCCCGGTCGCGTCGACGGCTCTGGTGGCGCTGGCGCTGCCGGGCGGCACCCCGCTGCCCGAGCAGTCCGGGGTGCTGGTGGCGAGCGGAGAACGGTTGCGCGCCAAGGCGATTACACTCTCGAGCCGCAAATGGGGGCAGCGGGGCAACGTGGAGCTGGTGCGGTTGTCGTACGGTCGGTTCGGCGACTCCGCCGAAACCAACGCAGCCCGCAGCGCCGGCGACGAGGATCTGTTGTCGTGGGCCTCGCAGGACCTGGCCGCGGTGTTCGGCGTCAACGTCGAGCCGGTCGATTGCCATGTGCACCGGTGGATCGACGCGATGCCGCAGTACGGACCTGGGCATACCGACCTGGTTGCCGTGCTGCGGGCAGGTTTGCCGCCGACGCTGGCGGTCGCCGGGGGCTACCTGGACGGTATCGGCGTGCCTGCCTGCGTGGCCGCGGCGACGCGGGCGGCAGCGACGCTGGTCACAGCGCGCGTGGCACGATAGAAGACATGGCCAAGCTCGACTACGACACCCTCAACTCGATGACCAGATACATGATGATCTCGGTCTTCTCCGTGCAACCGGACGCATTGGGGGACGAGCGCGCGGCGGTGATCGACGCGACCGCGACGTTCGTCAAGCAGCAGGAGGACAAGGGCGTCGTCGTCCGAGGTCTCTACGACGTCGCGGGCTTCCGCGCCGACGCCGACTTCATGATCTGGACGCACGCCGAACGGGTCGAGGACCTGCAGGCCACCTATTCGGCATTCCGTCGCACCGCGCTCGGGCTGGCCAGCGACCCGGTGTGGAGCGTCGTCGCGCTGCACCGGGCCGCCGAGTTCAACAAGAGCCACGTGCCGGCGTTCATCGCCGGTGAGGCGCCGGGCGACTACGTCTGCGTGTACCCGTTCGTGCGGTCGCTGGACTGGTACCTGCTGCCCGACGATGAACGTCGCCGGATGCTGGTCGAGCATGGCATGGCGGGCCGCGAGTATCCCGACGTGCGAGCCAACACGGTGCCGGCGTTCGCGCTCGGCGACTACGAGTGGATCCTGGCGTTCGAGGGGCCCGACCTGGCCCGCATCGTCGAGTTGATGTGGAAGCTGCGTTACACCGATGCGCGTCGACACGTCCGTGAGGAGACGCCGTTCTTCACGGGCCCGCGGGTGAGCCCGGAAGAACTCGTCGCCAAGCTGCCGTGAGTCCCGATAATGCGCTCAGATTGACGTTCAGGCGGTCTGAGCGCAAGCTATGCACGTGCCGGCCATCGCGGAAGAGGTGCTCATCGACGAGGTGCATCAGCGCCTAGTTAACAGATACGCACATCTCGCGCCGGGGGACGTATCGGCCGCCGTCGAAGCGGCACTCACACGATTCGGGCGCAGCTCCATTCGTGATTTCGTTCCGTTGCTCGTCGAACGCCGCGCCAGTGCGCAGCTGTCGAAGCAAGACGGGCTGCCTTCACCCGAGCCCGGCGTCGACCGGCAGACGGGATAGCCCAACGGCTGCGCACCGCGCGGCGGCATCCGACGATGCGACCGCGGCGTCCTCCAGCCTGCCGGTTGCGGTGAGTGTCTCTGCGAGCAGCAGTCGCGAGGTTAGAGCCGCCAAAGGCCGATGCTCACCATCTGCTCCGGCGAGGAGGTCGCGCGCCCGCAGGCACGCCTGCTGGTGATCCTCGTCAGAATCGCTGGCGCACAACAGGCGGATCCCGGAGTCCTCGTCGAGTTCGGCGGTCATCCTGGCGATTCCGTCGTCGTGGGGGATGGTCCGCTCGGCCCGCAATCGGTCGGCGACCGCGGGCTCAATATCGATGCCCAGCCGTATCCGCTCGTTGTTCACGCCGGCCGCCAGCCGCTGTAGGCCAAGCTGCTCGGCAACCCTCATGCCCGCGGACAGGCGCTCCACCGCCGAGTCCCGATCACCGTGGATCGCTCGAAGTCGCGCACCGATCACGTAACGCGCGGCAAGGTAGTCCACTCCGCCGCCCTCGGGGCCGAGCTGATAACTCTCGTCCAGCAGACGCATGGCTGCGGTCAAATCGCCTGTCTCGTAGAGCAGTTGGCCGAGAAGCGCACCGGCGAGGCGTGCGGCGTGCGAATGAGGTCCCACACCGCAGCCGATCTCGAACGCCCTGCGGAAGCTGGTCTCGGCACGCGCAATGTCGAGTTGATACCTGGCGGCGATGCCGTCATAACAGGCCCCGTAGACGCTCGCGAACGGTCCCATCATCTCGTGGTAGGGCGCCGCCCATTCGAGCAACCGGTGCGCGGTGTCGAACTCGGAGCGGTAGATCGCCGCGAACGCCGAGATATTTCCGGCGACTCCGGCCACCCGCGGGTGCAAGGTGTCCGGTCTCGACATCGCTTCGGCGACCAGACGGTCAATGTCTGCAGTGCGGTCGGCGAAGGAGTCGGCGACCGCTCGTACGACGTTCGCCTCGGCGCACATGTCGGCTCGCGCAGCGTCGGACAGTTCGGCACGACCCACCCCGGCCTCGAACCGATTCAGTGCCGCGTTGGTGGCCGCGGTGTGCTGGAGCAGAATGTGTGCCCAGCCGAGGTTCAACTGCAACCGGGGCCGGGATGTGACAAGTTGCGATGGCAATTTGTTGATGATGCCTAGCAACGTGGTCATCTTCGACTGTTCGAGCAGTCTGGTCTCGTCCTGCTCGACAAGGTCAACAGCCCGGACAGGATCGCCGGAGGCGAGCGCGTGGTCGACGGCCTCGCTGAGGTAGCCGTGTTGGGCATACCACGCCGCTGCGGAGTCGTGGAGGTGTGCGACCCGGTCGGGGTGGTCGCGGTCGAGTCGACGACGAAGGAACTCCGCGAACATCTGGTGGTACCGGAACCACTCGGGATCGCCGTCGACCCGCTGCAGGAACAATCCCCGCCGCTCGACTTCCTCGAGCATCGCCTGCCCGTGGGTAGTCTGCGCCAGCGCGGACGCCAGCCCGCCGCAGATCCGCTCCGTTATCGAGCTGGCCAGCAGAAACTGGGCGAGCTCCGGTTCCGTATTGTCGAAGACATTCTCGGCCAGGAAATCACCGATCACATCGTTGGCACCCGACATCTCGGAGACAAGATGGTCGGTGTCGGCGCCGCCGCGCAGGGACAGCGTCGCCAGCTGCAAGGCAGCAGCCCACCCGTCGGTCGACGTGGTCAGCGCGTCCACATCGCTGCCCGACAATTGCAACCCGCCCATGTCGTTCAGGAATGATCGCGCTTCCTCGGCGTCGAAACGCAAAGAGCCACCGTCGATCTCGACTAGCTCGTCATGAATCCGTAACTTGCTCAACGGTAGACCGGCACGTGACCAGCTGGTCACGATGACTTGCAGGTGATGGCATCCGTGCTCGAGCAGGAAGCCGAGAGCGGCCGTGGTCCCGGCGTCCGACACCCGTTGCCAGTCGTCGATCACCAAGGCGATGCGGTCGTCCTTCTCGTGAATCTCGTCGATCAGCGACGTCAACACGTAGCGGCTCGCGTCGTCCCCGTGCTCCTCGAGCACTTGGCACAACGAGGCGGCGAGGGCTGGGCGCTCCCGCCGGATCGATTCGAGCAAATGAGCCAGGAACCACACCACGTTGTTGTCGTCGTCGTCGACGGTCAGCCAGCCGACTGCGACACCGTCGCGACCGAGTTCGTCCCGCCACTGCGCCGCCAGCGTGCTCTTGCCAAAACCCGAGGGCGCGTGGATGAGGACCAGGCGTCGCCGGCCGCCCGCCCGTAAAGCGTTGATCAACCGGTCGCGGGCGAGCATCGATCTGATGGCAACTTGGGGCCGGTACTTCGTCGCGGGTGTCGGTGGCGTCTGCGTGGGGGTCAGGTGGCGCCGCATCGGAGCCGCCGGTGGCTCTCGGCGCTCTACGCCCAGCTCAACGGGCCGTGCCATCTGGTCGACGTCTGCGCCTGTACTGCGTTGAATCTCGCGTAGCCGTTCGCCGAGTTCCGCAACGGTCGCCGGACGATCGGCGGGATCGCGCGCCATCGCCACTTCGATGGCTGCGGCCACGTCGTCGGGCAGGCCTTGGTCCCGCAGATCCGGTACTGGCTCCGACGCGATTCGCAGGAACTGGGCGACCACCTGCTCGCCGCTGCGGCGCTCGTACGCGGCATGGCCGGTCAGGGCGCAAAACAGCGTCGCGCCAAGGGAATAGATGTCGGACGCGACGGTCGGTGTGGCGCCCTCCAGAACTTCGGGTGCGGTGAACGCCGGCGAACCGGTGATCACTCCCGTCGCCGTCTCGAAGCCCCCGGCGATCCTGGCGATGCCGAAGTCGGTCAACTGTGGTTCGCCGTAATCGGTCAGCAGGATGTTCGCGGGCTTTACGTCGCGGTGCAACGTGCCGACGCGGTGCGCTGCGTCGAGTGCGCCCGCGAGCTTGACGCCGATGCTCAGTGTCTCGCGCCAATTCAGCGGCCCGTGCCTGCGGATCAACGCTTCGAGCGAATCCTTGGCGTGGTACGGCATCACGATGAACGGCCGGCCGCTCGCGGTCGTACCGACTTCGAGGATCTGCACGATGTTCGGGTGACCGGACAGCCGGCCCATCGCACGTTGCTCGCGCATGAAGCGGTCGAGATTATCCGGATCGAGGTCGGACGTCAGGACCTTGACGGCGATCGTTCGGTCCAGGATCGGCTGGGCGCACCGATAGACGACGCCGAATCCGCCGTGACCGATTTCGGCGACATCGTCGAATCCCGCATCGCGTAGTTCCGCGGGGATCGCCGGAGTCAGACCCCGCTGTGTCGCATGCGAATCGGCGTCGGCCATCGTCGGTCACCATCCTCGATCGTCACGATAACGCCGCAGATGCCGGCCGAGGACGCGAATCCCTGCCCGGCTCACATGTCCATGCCGCCGTTGACGCTCCAGACCTGACCGGTGATGTAGGAGGAGGCGTCGGCGGCAAGGAAGTGCACCACCCTGGCGACTTCCTCCGGCCTGCCGGCGCGACCGACGGTGATTTGGCTGGTCAGCTTCGCCATCACCTTTTCCGGGATGTCCGCGGTCTTCTCGGTGGTGATCAGGCCGGGCGTGACGGTATTGACGGTGATTCCGATTCCGTCGTCGGTGCTCTTGCCGGTTTTGGCCAGCTGGTAGGCCGCTTCTTTGGCAAGCGTCTTGGTCAG
>JAVRPG010000903.1:0-3311 GCA_032162325.1 Mycobacterium sp.
ACGGGGATCTCGCGCTCCGGTCTTGCGTTGGTAATCGGCGTAAGGGGGCCAGAACTCCAGCGACTTTTCCCACAGCCGGGCGCGCTCCTCGCCCGTGGCGGTCCTGGCCCGCGCCGTCATCTTCGCGGTCCCGACCTGCACGTCGACGTCCGGGTTGGCGAGGATGTTGCGGTACCAGCCCGGATGTTGCGGTGCGCCGCCTTTCGAGGCGACGACGAAATAGCTGTCACCGGTTTTCCCGTAGAAGAGTGGGAAGATGAACCTTTCGCCTGATTTCCGGCCGGTCGTCGTCAGCAGCAACGCCGGTACTGTGATCTCTGGCCGGCCCGGCTGGGTCATCTTGTACATGTGCCCGTCGGCGCCGCCGCTGGAGAGGTAGCGGTTCGCATGCTCGACCATCCAATCGGGAAGGTTTGGGGCGAGTTTGGCTTCCGTCATCATTCGAACTCCCTCTGATCGCCAAGAGCTTATCATATTGCCGCCATATAGGCTGAGGTCTTCCCGCTTCTGTTGAAGCGACACGTGTGAAACCCGAGCCGTGCGTGCTAAAGTAGCCTCGCAACAGGCAGGCCTACAGGGAGGACCCTCCGATGCGCGCTATGGATGTGATGACGACTAATGTGATTACCGTCAGCCCCGACACATCCGTACAGGATGTGGCTAAGACCCTGTCGGAGAGGAGTATCAGCGGGGTTCCGGTGGTGGATGCGCAGAACCGGCTCGCGCGCGCCTATGTCAAATCGCACGGCCGCACCGCCAGAGACGTCATGACGAGCGAGGTTACCTCTGTCAGTGACACCGCCGAAATCGCCGAAATCGCAAATCTGCTCGAGACCAGACGGATCAAGCGGGTACCGGTTGTCAGGGACGGCAAGCTGGTCGGCATCGTCAGCCGGGCCAACCTCGTGCGAGCGCTGGCGGCGGCGGGAAGTGGCCTCAGCGCCGATACCGCCACCGACGACCGCACGATCCGCCAAAAGCTCCTCGCCGAGTTGCAGGGGCAGGAGTGGGTCCACACCTGGGCGGCCGATATCATCGTCAGGGACGGTGTCGTGCATATTTGGGTGTCCGACGATCGCCCGGAAGAAGAGCGGCAGGCCTTGCGCGTCGCGGCCGAGAACGTCACCGGCGTCCGCGGCGTCGAGGAGCACATCGTGCCGGCCCCGCTGATCCCGCCCGCGTTCTAGCGGCACCCGGACTCCGGGATGGACGGCGGCGGCGCCGAACGGCGCCCGCAGAGGCATCAAGAACACGGCTGCAGCCCTCGCGTCCATCTCAGCAATGATGGCGCGGCGGGCATATGCGCGTCAGCCCTTCAACGTAGATATGCCTTCTCTAGCTCCCGCATATGCCCGTCCCCCTGTAACGCAAAGATCTCCGCGACAGAGGCGATGTCGCTTTCCACGCCGGCAATTCCACCCTCAGCCAGGATGCGACGGAATGTGCTTTGCATCGCCGCGACGGCGGCGCGAATGGCGTGGTTGCCGCAGATGATGAGGCCGACTTTGCCCAAATCTGCGACATCCGCGAACGACAGTTGCGGGTAGCTGGTGGGCACCAGGACCAGTGGCACGCGACCCGGCCAGGCTCGGCAAAACGCCAGGATCTCGTCCGGTGTCTTCTGTTTGCTGTGGATCAGCACGCCATCGGCGCCAGCTTCTGCATAAGCCTCGCCGCGACGGAGCGCCTCGTCCTGGCCCAGGCCAGCAATCAACGCCTCGGTGCGCGTTATGACCAGCACGGCGCCAGTGGCTTTCGCCGCAGCGAGCTTTCCTTGAAATTCGCCGATGGGCACAAGTTCCTGACGGCCGCCTGCGCGGAGGCTGCTGTCTTTTGGGAAGGTCTTGTCCTCGATGACGACGGCCGCGACACCGGCCGCCACATAGCGTGGCGTGACATAGGCGACGTTCACGGCATTGCCGAAACCGGTGTCGATGTCGGCAATGACCGGGGCATCCTGCACTTCACCGATTGCGCGCATCATTTCCAGATGGATGTCCATCGAGAGGATGCTGGCATCGGGCACGGCGTAGGACGCGGACAACTCAAAGCCGCTACCCCATATCGCATCGAAACCAGCACGGGCGGCGAGCTTGGCCGCGAGCGGGTTATGGGCCGCCATCGCCACTGCCGGCCGGTGGACATCGAGCTTGGAGCGCAGCGTTGCCGCCTTTGCGTTGTCTCGATACATGGTCATCCCTTGCTGTCCGCGGCTGGAAAAGTTGCCCCGAACGCTGCCCCCGAGATCAGCGTCGCGGAGAGAGTGCCGCCAATAACCGCATCGAGGACATGCTCTGGGCCGGTGGATTGAAGCTGACTGCGTTGCCTCGAACGGCCGTAACGGCGCGGTCAGGCGCCTCCATTATGAGCTGCGGGACCCGGCAACTCGCCTTGATAACCAGGGGAATCGGGCGATGGCGAGAAACCCGGCACTCGGTAGCCCCTCGCATACATGCACTGCGCATACATCGTGTCGTATGGCATTCCCCGTTGCGCGGCGGCGTATTGCCGGCAGATCGCCCGCGTCGCGGCTGCACGATCGTAACCGACGCCGGGGCCGGTCTGCCCGCTGGCGGCGGCGCCCGCGATAAACCAAAGCAATGCCACTGCCCGGCTGGCACACCAAGGAGCTCGGCTACCGCAGCAATTCCGACAGGCGGCGGATAATGCGGTCGGGCCGGATCGGGGAATTGCGGGGTAGCCCGACGCCGTAGCCGTCGTGCCAGATCGCGTAGATGCCGAGCCGTTGGGGTGCCACGATTTCCCATTCAAGATTGTCGCCGATCATCCAGGTCTCGTGCGGGCCGACGCCGAGCACTTCCATCGCATGATTGTAGGCTCGCTCCTCGGGCTTACCGAAGCCGTGCTCGCCCTCGATCTGAATGTGGTCGAAACGGTGTTCGAGGGCGAAACGCACGACCTTGGCACGCTGGGGCTCGGCCGCCCCGTTGGTGATCAGCGCCAACTTGACACCCACCTCCTTCAGCGTGTCGAGGGTCTCGTGCGCATCGGGGAACAGCGACAATTCCTCGTCGTGCAGGGAGTTATAGGCGTCGGCCAATGCGTCACCTATCACCTCGGGCGGCACCGGATGGCCGACAGCCGCCAGGGCGGCAAAGGCGGTCGCGACGATGCGGCGGCGCGCGGCACCGGTGCGGTGGCGCCAGAATTTGTGCCGCGCCGGATCGGCCCATAATTCGGTGGAGGCCGCCTCGATCGCCGCCGCGATGACCGTCGCCTCGATCGGCCCGAGCTGGTCGGCGAACGCGGCTATGGTACGTTGCCACTGTGACTGCGCCGGCCCAAACGCG
>JAVRPG010000904.1:0-6807 GCA_032162325.1 Mycobacterium sp.
ACGGCCAGATCCTGTGGATGACCAATGCCGACAACCCGTCGCACGGGACCGCGGTGATGTCCTCAAGCGCGGGCAACAACAGTTTCCTGGTTCTCCTCTGTAATCGAATCTTCTTGCAGACCGGAGGCCTTCGGCGCGTCCAGAAAGGCCGCGAACGGCGGGATTTCCTCGGCGCAGCACTCGATGGACACCACTGAGGGGCCCTCGAGGTCCAGCGCGGCCTTCATCGCCGCCCCCAGCTCGCCGGGCTCGCTGACATCGACGGCGGCCAGCCCCGGAAACATCGCGGCCAGCCCGGCGCCCAGCCGGCTGGGACCGAACCGGTTGTAGCTGTGGCGGTCGTGGTAAAACAGCTGCTCGCGGGTCGCACTCATGGCGTGGGCGTGGTTGTCGAACAGCACGAACGTCACTGGCAGTCGGTACTGCAGCGCGGTGTGGATCTCCATGCCGTGCATATAGAACGCGCCGTCACCTGCGATCACCACGATGCGCGGGCGCGGCCGCGGGCCCCGGCCACGCGCGAACGCCATGCCCACCCCGGCGCCGAAGCTATAACCTACGCCACCCATGCCCAGCGCCACCACGAACCGGCCACCACGGCGCACCGGCAGATAATGAATCGCCGCCGCACCCGTGTTGCCCGCGTCCACCACCACATCCACCCCCTCGGGCAGCGCGCGATCCAGCGCCACCATCGCCTCCCGGTAACGCACGCCCGCACCCTCACACCCCGGCGGGCACAGCTCGGAGCGCAACACCGTGTCGGGCACCCGTACGCCAGTGGGCCGTCCGCTGCCCGACAGCGCCAGCGTCAACAGCGCCAGCGACCCGCGCAGGTCCTCGGTGTGCACATGCGTGCACGGCAGAAACGGCGCGGCCGACCCGATCGACACCACCCGCGTCGTCGCCAACGCGTCATCCAGGCCGGTCCGCGCCGTCACCGCCAGCCGGGTCCCCACCACCAGGCACAGCGCGCTGCCGGCCACCGCGGCGGCCACCCCCGGATGACCCATCACCCCGGTCACCCCCAACGCCGACGACGACCCTAACCCCGGTGTTCCGGCAACATCTTTCGCATCGGGCACCGTCGCCACCCGCGCCCGCACCATCGCCCGCACCCGCTCCAGCTCCACGCGCGCGTCATCCCGGGCCACCTGCTCACCGGCGATGATCGTCACCGGCCCCCTGACCCGGCGCAGCGCCTGCGCAATCGGGTACGGATCACCGAGGTGTCGGCACACGTGATCGAACTCGACGACGGCGTGTCCGTTGCCGCCGACCATGCCCTGTTGCACATCCTTGGGCAGCAGCAAGACCGCGGGGCCGCCGGTCTTCGCCGCGGCGATGGCCCTGCGCAGCGCAGGAACGATATCTGCGGGCCGCGTCACCCGCTCGCAGTACACCGACACCGCCGAAAACAACGCTTCGCCGTTCAACGTACCGTTAAGCCCGCTGGTGTCCTGAAAGCTGCCCCTTCCGTCCAATGCCATCGGCGGCTGCCCGATCAGCGCCAAGACCGGCACCCGGCTGGCCAGCGACTCCCCCAACCCGGGCACCAGGTTCAAACAACCCCCTCCGGAGGAGGACGCCACCACCCCCAGGCCCGCGCCGCTGCGGCTGTAGCCGTCGGCCATCGCTGCCGCCGAGAACTCGTGCTTGGCAAGCACCGCGGCGATGTCACTGCGGAAATCTGCCGCGTCGTAGAGGTCTTCGATGTTGTCGCCGTCCACCCCGAAAATGTGCTCGACCCCCGTAGCGGCAAGATAGTCGACGATGTGATCGACCACCCGAAGCGGTCCCCTACGCCCCACGTCGCCCCCCAACTTAATCCCTTGACAACCTATCTTTCCCGAGGTAACTGCTCGAAACAAAACGTCATCGCTCATGGCTCCGGCTCAGCGGCCTGGATATTCCAAAGCAGAAACTGCGGTTGGATGCCACAATACAGCCTAAGTGCGCCGATTTTCTGTCGATTTCCAAAAGAGAGTAGTCCACCATTCACCCGATAGCTGGAGAGGAGGGCAAGCCGACGCTTCTGCGCACGTCAAGGGCACTCGGTGCGGCGTGAGCGTGGTTGCGGCCGAAAGACCACGGCCCGGGATGATGAGGGAGTCTCAGCAACGGCATGACGTCTGCCGACCGCGCCACGGGCCACTTTGCTTGCGTTGATGATCGAATCGATGAACCTGCCGTAACGGCTTCAGAACTGCGTTGCGACCAGGTGGTCGGAGCTGTCGCGCCGTTCCTGTCGAAACCATACAAACCCTGATGGGGTAGCCGTTCAGGGTGTAGACCCTTTGTCTGTCCTTTGCATACAGTCCTGATCGTTCGTGATCCGAGCTCCGTAGCCGGCGTCGTGCCGACGCGGCGAACGGATCGAACGCATCTTGCTTTCACATCGGTCGCTTCGCGGTGACGGGGCGCCCACAAAGGGATGCCCCAACATCGCAACATATCGCAGCCGAGACACACACATCTACCCGAGTACGCGTTGTTAGCTGCACTTCGGTATAACACCGGCCGCCACATGCGTGGGTTATGGCTAGTCAAGTATCGCGCGCGCTGAAAATTAGGTAATCCCCTCGCGTGCTAATCAGGATCCCGGGTAGGACGGGAAATTCGACCGGAATTGCTTCTTTTAAATTTGCCTTCGCACGCCGATAGTTTGGAATTCAATGCCGATGTCATGTAAGTGCCCGGCTTATAACGCTGACGTGATTCGGTGGCAATCCAACACGTCGTTTACCCGCACCGAAGGTCATGCGCGAAGTTTCAGCAACTTCCGACGTCGGCGCGCAGCCGGCCTCGACCGTTCGGCCCATGTACCCGCACGCAGAACGGCGGCCTTCGGGCCGCTGCGGAGCCGAAGACCAGTTAGGTCCGCCCATCTTGAGGATTCGGAATTGTGGTTGGGCATTGCCATTCAGCGAACTCCGAAATAGTGGGCTGACCATCCGTCAGAGCGCCCGTACCGGCTACCCGCGGATGTCCTCCGCAACGCCCACCGATGCGTTAGGGGCTCCCCGCAGCGAAGCATGCAAAAGTAGCTCAAGCCGCTCCCAGGCCGCAAATAAAATATCGGTCGGGTAAGGACACGCCTACGCGCCAACCCGTTTTGCGGGCACCGAACGTATCTGGGGGTCAGCAGAATTTTGTACAGGCATCGATGATTGGCGGGTCTTCGCAAAGAAACGTGGTAGTAGTCGGGTGACACGGTTGCCTGCCTGACCCGGGGGGAATGGGCCTGGGCCTCAAGACTCGTGGTGTTAGGGAACACCGACAGAAAGGCCCCAGGTGAGCAACAACAGTAGTGCCACGGCGATGCTTGGGCTGGAGGGCATGGCGTGATGGCGGTGTCTGAACGCGACGGCGAGCTCGAGTACGCGATCGAGACGACGGCTACCGCTGGGTGGTGTCCGGTGTGCGGAGCGCAGGCCAGGCTGCATCATCGCCGTCCGACCTGGGTTCGGGATCTGCCCGCCGGGGGCCGGTCAGTGACCCTGGTGTGGGTCAAACGCATCTGGCGGTGTGTGAATCCGCAGTGTGAGCGGCAGACCTGGACCGAGACGCATCCGACGATCGCGCCACGCTCGTCGTGGACCGAGCGGGCTCGGGAGCAGGCGTGCCGGCGGGTAGGCCGCGATGGTCATGCGGCGGCCGCGGCGGCTCGCGAGTTCGGGGTGGGCCGGGCCACGGTGATGGCCGCGGTACGTGAGTACGGCGCTCGGTTGCTTGAGCAGGCGCAGCTGGGCGTGGCGGCCAGCGCGATCCGTTGATGAGACTGCCTTCACTCGCGGCCAGTGCGGTCAAGCCCACCGTGTTTGCCGCCGGAGTCGTTGACTTGCATCGCGGTAAACTCATCGACATCGTTGCCGGGCGGAGCCGAAAAGTGTTGGCCGACTAGCTCTTTGACCAACCCCCGGAGTGGGCCGCCGGGATTGAAGTGGCGGCGTTCGACCCGTGCCGCGGCTACGGTGCAGCGCTGTCGGCTGGGTTGCCTAACGCGGTGCGGGTACTCGATCCGTTCCACGTGGTGCGGCTGGGGTTCGCCTGCGTCGACGACGTGCGGCGACGGGTGCAACAACCACCTATGGCCATCGCGGCCGCCGCGGCGACCCACTGTATGGCATCCGCCAGGTGCTGCGCCGCGGGGCCGAGAACCTGACCACCACCGCCTGGGGGCGGCTGCTGGCCGGGATCGCGGCCGGTGACGAGCGTGGCCAGGTCGCCGCCGCGTGGGTGGCCGCCCAGGAACTGCGCGCGATCTATCGCTGCCGCGACCGCAACCAAGCTGCTCAGCGCCTGCATGACTGGACCGTCATGTTTATCGACCCCGGCGTCCCCGAAATTGGCCGGCTGGCGCGCACCATCACCACCTGGCGCGACGAATTCCTGGCCTACTTCAGCACCGGTCGGATCAGCAACGGACCTACTGAAGCGGTCAACCTGTTGATCAAGAAAATTCTCAGAGTCGGGCACGGATTCCGAAACTTCGACAACTACCGCCTACGCCTGCTGCTGCACTGTGGAATCACGTGGCACCATCACACCCCACACCACTACGAGGCCGACTACCACGCTTGGCCGCGTAGAGCCTGATTAGCTCGCCAATGGGTCTATTGCCCGCGGCCGCCAGCCGGCGTAGATCCGGAAAGATAATTCCGTCGCCGGGCCGCCGCGACCGACCCGGTCACACCGACCTCACTCCCGGGCCTAGGCGAAGTGCTCGTCTTCGGCACCAAGCAGGCCGCCCGCGACATCTTCACCGCGCCCGCAGCGCTATGCCGGGCTCCCGCTCCCAACCCGATCGAGCCGCTCGTCGGCCAGGATCTTTGATCGTGCTCTCCGGTGAGCAGCACCGGCGTCCGGGAACTTGCTCCCGGCATCGCGCTGCGTGGTGATCCGCGTGGTGTTCGGTGTCGGCGATCCCGACCCTTGCGAAGAGTACGCCCGGGTCATGACAGAGTTGATGCGGGCGAACACCGCCCGGACGCAAGCGATGTGATGAGCGACGCGGGTCGCCCCCAAATTTGTATCTCCATTCGTGTACAGCCGAGCTCGAACCGCTGAGGCGCGTCACAGTCCGGGCTGCCGCCTCCGCCCAGGGGCCGATCGAGCAATGGCCCAATCCGGTTACATTTAGGGCGCGTATGGACTAGGCAGGCTGTCCTCTGACATCTTCTGATTGTCGATAATCAGATCTTCCAGGCGACAGGATTCCTGAAAAATCACATCCATTAGCCGATGAACGAAGCCTTCGTCCAGGCCCCGTTTTCGACCTATTTCAATCGACTTTGCACGAACGTGTGCCAGCCGATGCGGCTGCATCATAGGAATTTGACCCTCACGTTTGATCCGCGCGATTTCCGCACAGAGTTGCATACGCTCAGCAATGACCTCAACTAACGTCGTGTCGAGTTCATCAAGACGCTGGCGGCATTGTTCCAACGCTGAGCCGATGTCGCAGGTTTCGACATTAGGTTCGGGCTCCTCGGTCACTGTATTCCTCCATTTCTGTCATAAGGACAACTACCACTCGCTAGCGCCCGCGGATCACAGGCACCAATAAATCTCAATCCACAACATACACAGGCGACTCGTACGGAAATTGCTCGACGAACCAAATCCCACGTTGCAATCGAGAGTTCGAGGCGGGCTGGTACGTTTGCAGCCATGGCCTGCAAAATCTCCCTGTCGACTGGTCGGCTTCGGTGACAGGGCGCCGGGCTTTTGGACCCGCGGTTCTCTTCGGGGACGGAGGGGTGGGTAAGTTGATGCGGTCGGTACTCGCGGGACACGTCGAGTCGCTGACCATCGTCGATCTGCTTTCGTCCGACAACGGAAGCGACGACAATGTCCTCCGAATCGCCGCCGATGTAACCAAACCGATCGAGCACCGTCTGGAAAGCGTGGTTGCATCTGCAGAGTTGGTCGTTTGCGCGTTGCCCGAGGACGCACTCGTAGCCTCTCTGCCAAGGCTGATTGCGGCCGTACCGACTTGGGCACTGGTAGTCGACACAGCCTCAGTCAAGTCACCGCTGCCAGTGTTGTGGAGTCCGACCGGTCCCTCGATCCTCAGCATTAACCCAATGTTTGCGCCTTCGCTTTCGCCTGTAGGCCGGCGCGTCCTGGCAGTCACCGCTGGTCGGCCCGGGCGGCAGGAAGATTTCCTGAAGCTGTTGCGACGCAAAGGCATCGTCGTGGTGCAATTGGCGGACGCCGATGAACATGACCGACTTGTTGCGGTCACCCAAGCCGGTGTGCATGCAGCGACTCTCGCGTACGGATTGACCCTCGCGGCTGCTGGTTTCAGTGGAGAGCTAGTTGCTGAACTTGCGCCCCCGCCTTGCCAACAGCAACTCATGCTGCTAGCTCGCATGGTGGGGCAACCACCCGAGGTATACGAAGACATCCAGCGGTCAAATCCCCACGCCGAGCATGTCCGTGCTGACCTGATCGAGAACATAGCTGAGATTGGCCGCCTCGCGACGATCAATAATCTGGGGTCAGCGCTTAGCGACATTGCGGATTGGCTTGGAAACGCTGGTATTCCGCTGGCCGAGCTTTGCCAAAATGTGTACGAGGAATTCACCACTTCGGGCGCCATGAGGACAGTTGAATCAGCTGGATCTGACTCGTAGCGCGCTCAACGTCGAACGAGCTTACGCGCGGGAATGCTGAATGAGTCGGATGCGCAAGACCCCACCTCATTTAAACCTCGACAATACAACATGACGCCCCCTATCCGACGAACGGCGACTCCTGGCAACGTTAACAGCCAGGCCGGAACGCCCACGACACTTTTGC
>JAVRPG010000905.1:0-11269 GCA_032162325.1 Mycobacterium sp.
CGTCGATTCGGTACTCGCTGCGCGGGATCAGGAAGCTGCCGAAGTCGACCGGCCTGCCGTCCTTGATGACCGGGCCGCCGAGGAACGCCCACGTGGCGTGGTCGCAGCCCGACGACCAGTTCCACGAGCCGCTGACGAGGTAGCCGCCGTCGATGACCGTGCCCGCCCCCATCGGCGCGTACGACGACGAGATGCGCACGGTGGGATCCTCACCCCACACCTCTTCCTGGGCCTGCTGGTCGAACAACGCCAGGTGCCAGTTGTGCACGCCGATGATCGAGCTGACCCAGCCGGTGGATCCGCAGGCGGTCGCGATGCGCCGCACCGCTTCGTAGAACACCGTCGGATCGCACTGCAGGCCGCCCCACTGCACGGGCTGGAGCAGCTTGAAGAGGCCGGCCTCGTCGAGTTCGGCGACCGTGTCATCGGGCAGGCGCCGAAGATCTTCCGTCGCCTGGGCTCGCTTGGCGATCAGCGGCAACAGGTCGTCGATGCCGGCTAGGACCGACTGCACGTCACCCTGTTCAATTGACGTCACTGGTTTGCCTCCCGGGAGTACGGACCTGAAAGAAGATTAGAACACGTTACGATTTGTGTCGAGCAGGGTATTCCTGCGGCAGCTGGACCTGCGGACATGCATTTCTGTAACCTGTTCTAGTTATGGCACGAGGAAGGGCCGCATCAGTGACGGACGAGCCACTCGGTAGCCACGTGCTCGAGTTGCAGGTGGCCGACGTCATCGAGGAGACCGCCGACGCCCGCTCGCTGGTGTTCACCGTGCCCGACGGCCCAAACGACCCAGTGATCCCCCCCGAACGTTTGCGGTATGCGCCCGGACAGTTCCTGACGCTGCGGGTGCCCAGCGACCGCACCGGCTCGGTGGCCCGCTGCTACTCGCTGTGCAGCTCGCCGTTCACCGGCGACCCGATGACGGTCACCGTCAAGCGCACCGTCGACGGGTACGCGTCGAACTGGCTCTGCGACCACGCCCATGCCGGCATGAAGATCCACGTGCTCGCGCCATCGGGCACCTTCGTGCCCAGGACGCTGGACACCGACTTCCTGCTGCTGGCCGCAGGCAGCGGCATCACCCCGATGATGGCGATCTGCAAATCGGCACTCGCCGAGGGCAGCGGCAAGGTGGTGCTGATCTACGCCAACCGCGACGAGAACTCGGTCATCTTCGGCGGTGCGCTGCGCGAGCTGGCGGCCAAGTACCCCGACCGGTTCACGGTCGTGCACTGGCTGGAGACCGTGCAGGGCCTGCCGAGCGCGGCGGCGCTGGCCGGCATTGCTGCGCCGTACATCGGCCGCGATACGTACATCTGCGGACCCGGACCGTTCATGGCGGCCGCCGAGGAGGCGATGAAGAACTCGGGCGCCCCCGCGGACAAGATCCACATCGAGGTGTTCAAGTCGCTGGAGTCCGATCCGTTCGCTGCGATCGTCATCGAGGAGGACGACAGCGACGAGGGCCCGGCCACCGCAATCGTCACGCTCGACGGCGAGCGGCACGAGATCCGCTGGCCACGCAACGCCAAGCTGCTCGACCTGCTGCTCGACAAGGGTCTCGATGCGCCGTTCTCCTGCCGCGAGGGTCACTGTGGCGCCTGTGCGGTGCTGAAGAAGAGCGGCGACGTCGAGATGGAATGCAACGACGTGCTCGAGCAACAGGACCTCGACGAGGGATTGATTCTGGGTTGCCAGGCCAGGCCGCGATCCGATTCGGTCGAAGTCACCTACGACGAATAACTCGCGATTACCATGTCGCAGCACCGAGGGGAGTAGCGATGAAGCGGTTGAGCAGTCTTGTCGGGTCGTTGTGCGCGGGTGTGACGATGGCCTTCGCGCTTTGGATGCCGGCGGTCTCGTCGGCCGCGTCCAACAACGGCGACACGTCGTTCCCGCTGCCCGACGGCACTAATTTGGAGGTGCATGTCACGCTCAACTGTCCGCTGCCCGACAAGCAGTGCTATTTCACAGTGCAAGCCCAACGGCGCAGAGGCGACGCCGTCGAAGGCTTCCCTGGGGACCTATGGGCACGGCAGACGACCACGCTCCGCTCGATGAACAAGTACAACTACCTGGAGACACAGGTCGTCGCCCAGAACACCCGGGTCTTCAAGGCCGGCGGCATGCGCGAGATCACCACGATCTACTTCGGAGGCGGCCCGCCGGAGAAGTACTTCATCAGTGGCCAGATCCAGCCCACCAGCTGGCAGACCGGCCAGCCGCTGCTGGAGGCCGACGTGATCGCCTGCGCCCATATCCAGGTCGTCTACGCCGGCGTGAACATCACCTCACCGGACGCTTGCGCGCAGACGACGTTTTCATAGCGCGGCCTGCGAGCAGCCGCGCGCAACCTAGCGCGGCAAGCCCAGTAGCCTCTCACCGGCCAGCGTGAGCAGGATCTGCTCGGTGCCGCCTGCGATGGTCAGGCACCGCGTGTTGAGGAAGTCGTGCACCTCTTCGTTCTCGAGAACGCCCGCACCTTCGGACAGCTCCATCCGCAGTTCGGATAGCGCCTGCCGGTACCGCACGCCGATCAGCTTGCGGGCACTGGCCTGCGGTCCGGGATCCTGGCCACCGAGGACCAGCTGGGCGATCCGCTGGTCCAGCAGCGAACCCACCTGAGCGGACCGGATCAGCTCGCCCAGTCCGTCCTGCACCGCCGGATCGAGGTCGAGTTCGGTCACGGTGCGGAGCAGTTCCTCCATCGGATTGCCGAGTGCGGTGCCGTGGGCCATCGCAACGCGCTCGTTGGCCAGCGTGGTGCGGGCCAGGCGCCAGCCGTCGTTGACCTGGCCGACGACCATCTCGTCGGGCACGAACACGTCGTCGAAGAACACCTCGTTGAACAGGTTGTCGCCGGTGATCTCGCGCAGCGGCCGGATATCGATGCCCGGCGATTTCATATCGACGAGGAAATACGTGATGCCCTTGTGCTTCGGTGCATCGGGGTCCGTCCGCGCCAGGCACACACCCCACTGAGCCCAGTCCGCCCGCGACGTCCACACCTTCTGCCCGGTGAGCCGCCAACCCGTTCCGCCGGTGCTCCTCGCGTCCGCGGCTTCAACGCGAATGGCTTTCATGCGCAGCGAGGCAAGGTCGGAGCCTGCACCGGGCTCGCTGAACAGCTGGCACCAGAACACCTCACCGCTCAACGTGGTAGGCACGAATCGCTCGACCTGCTCCGGGCTGCCGTGCTCGAGGATCGTCGGCGCCGCCCACCAGCCGATGACCAGGTCCGGGCGCGTCACACCCGCCGCCGCCATCTCCTGGTCGATCAGCAGCTGCTCGGCAGGACCGGCCGCCCGGCCGTACGGCCGGGGCCAGTGCGGTGCCAGCAGGCCTGCTTCGGCCAGCGCCGCTTGCTGCCTTTCGGCCGGCAGCGCCGCGACTTCGGCTACGGCCGAAGCGATTTCGGGCTGAAGGTCGGCCACCGACTCCAGGTCGATGTGCAGATCGCGTCGCACACCCTGCTTGGTCAACGCGGCGACGCGCCGCAGCCAGCGGGAGCTACCGCCGAGGAACTGCGCGATCCCGTACGCGCGGCGCAAGTACAGATGCGCATCGTGTTCCCACGTGATGCCGATACCGCCGAGCACCTGGATGCAGTCCTTGGCGTTGGCCTTCGCGGCCTCGATCGCGGTGCACGCCGCAACCGCCGCGGCGATCGACAGCTGGCGCTCGTCGTCGTTATTCGACATGGCGGACGCGGCAGCTGATGCTGCGTCACTGGCGGCCACAGAAATCTGCTCGGAGCGCAGCAGCATCTCGGCGCACATGTGCTTGATGGCTTGGAAGCTGCCAATCGGCTTGCCGAACTGCTCGCGCACCTTGGCGTATTCGGTGGCGGTGTTCAGCGTCCAGCGCGCCAGGCCTGCGGCCTCGGCGGCCAGCACGGCGACGGTGAGGTCCTCGACCCGCTGCGCCGAGACGGACAACAGCTCAGCGGGCGCCGCATCGAGCACGACCCGGGCGAGAGGCCGGGAGAAGTCGGTGGCCTTGAGGTGTTCAACGGTCACGCCGTCGGCGGTGGCATCGACCATCACCCAGCTGTCACCGGCAGGCAGCAAGAGCAGCCCGGCCGCGTCGGCGCCGAGCACGTACTCGGCCGTCCCGGACACCCGTCCGCCGTCGTACCGCAGCTCAGCGGTCGCCGCGACGCCCGCGGTGCGCTCCCCGGACGCCAGCGCCTCCAGCAACTCGGTGTGTGAGTCGCCGATGACGAGAGTGGCCAGCGCCGTGGTGGCAATGGGACCGGGCACCATGGCGGCGGCGGCCTCGTCGACCATCGCGCACAGGTCGTCGGCGCTGCCGCCGGCGCCGCCGTGCTCCTCGGGAAGCGCGACGCCGAAGATCCCTAGTTGCGCGAGGCCCTCGTACGGGGCACGCCATGCGTCCTGCTTGCCGTGCTCCACGTCGCGCGCCGCCGCGACCGCTCCCGAACCTGCGGCCCAGCTACGGACCAGTTCGCGTGCGGCAAACTGCTCATCAGTAATGGTCGCGGACACGGAGACTCCTACCGTTTGGGCGAGAAGACCGTGCTTCTCACTAGAACGTGTTCTAATAGTGCCAGCGATCGACCGTCAAGTCGACCGCCATTAGAGCAGGACACGTCGGTGCCAACGTTGACGCCGAAGTGGGAAAACGAGGTTCGGCATGCGTATCGTTTTCACCGAGACCGCACTATGAAGGAGCTGCCCGCCGCATGTCGTCGCCAGCACACACCAACCCGGGTTCCGGGTCTGACTCGCGACCGCGTCAGGTAATGAACGTGGCAGTACTGGCCGAGTCCGAACTCGGTTCCGAAGCCCAGCGTGAGCGCCGCAAACGCATCCTGGACGCCACCCTGGCCATCGCCTCCAAGGGCGGATACGAGGCCGTTCAGATGCGCGCGGTCGCCGAACGCGCCGATGTCGCGGTCGGCACGCTGTACCGCTACTTCCCGTCGAAGGTGCATCTGCTGGTGTCGGCGCTCGGCCGGGAGTTCGAGCGCATCGACGCCAAGACCGACCGTGCGACGTTGTCCGGTGGCACTCCTTATCAGCGGCTCAACCTGATGGTGGGCAAGCTGAACCGGGCGATGCAGCGCAATCCCCTGCTGACCGAGGCCATGACCCGTGCGTTCGTGTTCGCCGACGCGTCGGCGGCCGGTGAGGTTGATCATGTCGGCAAGCTGATGGACTCGATGTTCGCCCGCGCCATGAGTGACGGCGAACCGACCGAGGACCAGTACCACATTGCGCGCGTCATCTCGGATGTCTGGCTGTCCAATCTGCTGGCCTGGCTGACTCGGCGGGCATCGGCGACCGACGTGAGCAAGCGGCTGGATCTGGCTGTCCGTCTGCTCATCGGCGACGGGGAGCACCCTAAGATTTAGCGGGTGGCTTCGGAGCCGTCTGATCGGCGACATTCAGCGGATGGTCTGCCGCTTGAACTGAGGCGCGCGCTCGGCACCGTCGCGCGTGTGCCGCGGCTGCTGGTGGCGTGCGACTACGACGGCACCATGGCCCCGATCGTCGCGAACCCCGACGACGCGCGCCCGCTCGCCGAGTCAGCGGCGGCGTTGCGGGAGCTGGCCGCCCTGCCGTCGACGACGGCGGCGCTGATCTCGGGCCGGGCGCTGCGAGACCTGGCGACGCTGTCGCGGATGCCCGCCGAGGTCCATCTGGTCGGCAGCCACGGTTCCGAGTTCGACACCGGCTTCGTGCACGCGATCGACGATGCGGCCAAGGCGCTGCTGGGCAGGATCAAGGACGCGCTCGGCGCGATCGCCGCCGAGTTCCCCGGCGTCGCGATCGAGATCAAGCCTGCCAGTGTCGCACTGCACGTGCGCAATGCCGATCCCGCCGATGGCAAAGAGGCGCTGCAGAAGGCGCACGCCGCCTCGCAGCACTGGGACGCACAGATCACGGAGGGTAAGGCGGTCTTGGAGTTCGCGGTCATCCAGACCGACAAGGGGCAGGCACTCGACATCCTGCGGCACCAGGAGGGCGCCTCGGCGACTGTGTTCATCGGCGACGACGTGACCGACGAGAAGGCGTTTCGCCGCCTGCACGGACCCGACATCGGCATCAAGGTGGGCGACGGCGAAACCCTGGCCGGCTACCGCATCGACTCGCCCGAAGAGGTCGCCGCCGCGCTGGAATGTCTGCTCGACGCGCGCCGCACCTGGCTATTGGGCGGGCACAGCACGCCGATCGAGCGACTGACGATGGTGTCCAACTCCCGAACGGTGGCACTGCTGACACCCGACGCCGACGTGGTCTGGATGTGCCATCCGCAGGCCGATTCGGCGGCCCTATTCTCTCGGCTGCTCGGCGACGCCACCGCAGGCCACTTCGCGATCGGTCCGCAGCGCGAGGCGCTGCCGCTGAGCCAGCGCTATGTCACCGGCACGATGACCGTCGAAACCCGTTGGGCCAGCCTGCTGGTTACCGACTACCTGTCCCACGACGTCGGCGCGGGGCGCACCGACTTGATTCGTGTCATCAGCGGGCAGGCCAAGGCGGTGGTCGAGTTCGCGCCGCGGCCCGAGTTCGCGCAGGCGCCTGTTCATCTGCGTGTCGACGAGGGAGGTCTGCGGGTATTTGCGACAAACGACCCGATGGTGTTGAGGTCACCCGGCGTGGAGTGGGAGATTGTGCCCGACGGGATCCACCAGACCGCGCGGGCCGTCATCGACCCGTCCGACGGGCCGTGCGTGCTGGAGTTACGCTGCGGCACAGAGGATTTGGCAGAAAGCCCGGTGGACGACGATTCCCGGCGCGAACGCGCGGGGAGCTACTGGAGCGACTGGATCTCCACCATGACCCTGCCGTCGCTGAAGCCGGAGCTGATGAGGCGGTCGGCACTGACGCTGCGCGGGCTTGTGCACGCCGACACTGGCGCGATCATGGCGGCGGCCACCACGTCGCTGCCCGAGGAGATCGGCGGCGTTCGCAACTGGGATTACCGCTACTGCTGGATCCGCGACGCCGCCATGACCGCATCGGCACTGGTGTCGCTGGGTTCGATCGCCGAGGCCGAGGGGTATCTGAACTGGCTGCACGGTGTCATCGAGACGATGCACGGCCCCGAACGGCTGCATCCGCTGTACACGCTCTCTGGGGCGATCCTCGGACCCGAGGCGGTGATCGACTCGTTGCCCGGCTACGCGGGGTCGCGGCCCGTGCGGGTCGGCAATGCCGCGAATGTCCAAGTGCAACTGGACGTCTTCGGCCCCGTCGTGCAGCTGATCTCCGATCTGTGCCAGCAGCGGGTGGCCAGCGGTGACACGGACGCCTTGACGGATGCAGACTGGAACCTGGTCAGCGAGATGGTATTCGCCGTCGAAAGTCGCTGGGTCGAACCCGATCACGGCATCTGGGAGATTCGCGGCAATCCCCGCCATCACGTGTACTCGAAGGTGATGTGCTGGTTGACAGTGGACCGCGCCTTGAAGCTGGCCGCGGAGTTCGGCCGCGAGGCGCCGCCGGGCTGGGCCACGCTGCGCGACGTGATCTCCAAGCAGGTGTGCGAGCGCGGCTGGAGCGACGAGGTGAAGTCGTTCACCGCCGCCTACGACGGCACCGACCTCGATGCGGCCACGCTGCACATCGGGCTGTCCGGGCTGATCGACCCCTCGGATGAACGGTTCGCCGCGACCGTCGTCGCCACGGAGGCCGAACTGCGCAGCGGTGCAACGGTTTACCGCTATCGCCGCGACGACGGACTGCCGGGCATCGAGGGCGGCTTCCATCTCTGCGCGGCGTGGCTACTGGAGGCGTACCTGCTGACCGATCAACGATCGCAGGCCGAGGCACTGTTCGACCGACTGGTCGCCGCTGCGGGGCCGACGGGGCTGTTGTCCGAGGAGTACGACCCGGTCGCCGAGCGCGCATTGGGTAACCATCCACAGGCGTACAGCCACATCGGGCTGCTGCGCTGCGCGCAACTACTCGACGCCTGACCTCCGCGAAACTGTATTCCAGCAGAAGAAGTTCGAGGTCTGCTGGAATACAGTTTCGGCGGCTAGAACGTCAGGCCGGCGGGCCGGCGGTGCGGCCACGGACCACTTCGATGGCGAGCACGTCGATCACCGGAAGCCCGTCTCGCGGCGGGTTGTGCAGCAACCGGCCGGCGCGTCGACCCTTCTCCATGCTCGGCTGCACGACGGTGGTCAGGCCGCGCCGCAATGCCTCTGGGACGCCGTCGAATCCGGTCACCGTCATCTGGCCCGGCACGTAGATCCCCCGTGCGCGCAGGTAGTCCATCGCCGAGAGCGCGAGCACGTCGGCCGTACACATCAGCGCCGTGATCCGGGGATTCGCATCCAGGGCCACCTCTGCGGCGACACCGCCCGAGGTCGGCAGGTGCTCGTAGCTCTCGACCACGGTCAGCGACTCGGGCCGCAGTCCCGCCGCGGTCATCGCGTCGTAGACGCCGTGGATACGCTCGCGCTGCACGTGAAAATGCGGCGTCTGCACCCGCTCGGGGTCGGCGACCGCAGGCCGGGGGCCACCGTGCGGCCAGTCGCGACCCAACCGCATGGTCAGCAAGCCGATCTCCTGATGGCCCAGTCCCACAACATATTCCGCAAGCCGGCGCATCGCATCGCGGTCGTCGATACACACCCGCGACGTGCCTGGGACATCCTTGGGCTGGTCGACGACGACCACCGGCAGATGTCGCTGCTGCACCACGAGCAGGTACGGGTCGTCATCGGAGGCGGAGTAGACAACGAAGCCGTCGACACCCGCCGCGAGCACGGCCGCCGACCCGTCGCTGACGCTGCGGTTCGGCCCGATCGCCACCAGCAACAGGCCCTGCCCGGCCTCCTCGCACGATTCGGCAAGTCCGGCAACGAAATCCAGCGCGGCCGGATCGGAGAACGAATAGTTCAGCGGCTCGGTGATCATCACGCCCACGGCGCCCGCCTTCCGAGTGCGCAGCGACCGGGCGACCGGATCGGGGCCCGGATACCCCAACCGCTTCGCGGTGGCCAGCACGCGCTCGCGGAGATCGGCCGACAGCTGGTCCGGCCGGTTATACGCGTTGGAGATCGTGGTTCGCGAGACCTTGAGCTCGGCCGCCAACGAGGCCAGGGTCGCATGCCGTCTGGGCGCGGGACTCCTCGACATGCTCCCCGAGGTTAGTGGATGGACTCCGTAGCGATGAGCGGGGCGCGTTGGTTGAGCTCACAGGATGAGTCTGCGGGCCCGCCGGTGCGGTCCCCCTGTGCGTCGTCTATCGTAATCGAAAATGGTTTCCATTTCAGTTTAGAATCCAAGGAGGAATCTGTGACTACGCGTGGCGGCATCCGGATCGGCACGATTGCCGTCGCAGCGCTCACGACGGCGACCCTGCTGTTGGCGGGATGCAGCTCCACCTCGTCGAACGGGACGTCGACGACAAGCGCCGGGTCGACCACCGGCGCGGCAGCGTCGGGTCCGGTCAATGTGGTGGCGAGCTCGAACGTGTGGGGCGACATCACCAAGCAAATCGGCGGCGAACACGTGAACGTGACGTCGATCCTCTCCGATCCGAACGCCGATCCACACGAGTACGAAGCCGATGCGAAGACCGGCGCAGCGCTCAGCAAAGCGCAACTCGTCGTCGAGAACGGATTGGGCTATGACGATTTCATGGACAAGCTGCTCGCAGCGTCCCCAAACGCCAACCGCACCGTGCTCAATGCCGCTGACGTCATGAAAATCTCCGGATCGGACGCCAACCCGCATATCTGGTACGACATCGCCAAGATCCCCGATGTCGCATCGGCAATCGCGGATCAACTCGGCAAGCTCGATCCCGCCGACGCCGGCGCATTCACCGCCAACGCGAAGACATTCACCGACAGCCTGACGCCTCTCACGGCCGGAATTGACAACATCAAGGCCAAATATCCGGGCGCGCCCGTCGGCTACACCGAACGGGTGCCGGGCTATCTCGTCGAGGCGGCAGGTTTGAAGTTGGCAACCCCCGCGTCGTTCGCCCAGTCGATCGAGGATGGCAACGACCCCAGCGTGGCTGACAACTCGGCCATGGACGCGGCTCTGACGGGCAAGACGATCAAGGTGCTGCTCTACAACGGGCAGGTCACCAGCCCCGCGACCGATGCAGTCAAGCAGCTGGCACAATCCAGTGGGGTGCCCGTCGTCGGTGTGACCGAGACGCTCCCGCCGACGGACAAAGACTTCCAGGCCTGGCAACTCCGTCAGATCAACGAGATCACGACTGCACTCGGAGGATAAAGCGTGGGCGAAGCGTCCGCGGAACCGACGGTCCGCCTTCGCGGGGCCAGCCTGGGATACGGCGCTCGTCTCCTCTGGCAGAATCTCGACCTCACAGTGGCTCCCGGCGAGTTTGTCGCCGTCCTGGGTCCCAACGGAAGCGGCAAGACCTCCCTGGTCAAGGTGCTGCTCGGATTGAGTTCTCTGTCATCTGGATCAGTGGAGGTGTGCGGGGCGCCGCCCAAGCGGGGCAGCAGCATCATCGGATATATCCCGCAGCAGAGGGGATTCGACCGCGACATCCCGATCAGGGGAATCGACCTGGTGCGCCTCGGCCTCGACGGACACCGGTGGGGCTTCCCACTACCGAATCCGCAACGACGGCACCTGGTAGAGGACGCGATCGCGTCGGTTGGCGCAACTGAATTCGCGCAGACCCCGATTGGGCGATTGTCGGGCGGTGAACAACAACGTTTGCGCATCGCCCAGGCCTTGCTGGGGGACCCGAAACTATTGCTGTGCGACGAGGCGCTGCTGTCGCTCGACATCAAACACCAGCGTGAGGTGGTGGGGCTCATCGACAGCCGGCGCCGGGCGTTCAACACTTCGGTGTTGTTCGTCACGCACGAGATTAATCCCATCCTGCCCGTCGTGGATCGCGTCCTCTATCTCGTCGGGACGCGGTGGGCGGTTGGGGCTCCCGACGAGGTGTTCACCAGCGCGAGGCTGTCCGATCTGTACCAGACCGACGTCGAGGTGCTACGCGTACGAGGTCGGATCGTCGTCGTGGGTGCACCGGACAGTCCGCACTCCGAAATCGGTAGCACGCACTACCACCACCTGCACGGCGACGACGAGGTCGTGCCATGACTTTGGCCGATTACCTTGCGGAGGGTTTCGTCCAGCATGCGCTGATCGCGGCAACCGTCGTCGCCGTGACGGCAGGGCTGATTGGGCCGCTCGTCATCATGCGCGACCTCGCGTTTGCGGTGCACGGTACCGCCGAATTGGCGTTCACGGGCGCGGCGGCCGGCTTGCTGGTAGCCGAC
>JAVRPG010000906.1:0-4239 GCA_032162325.1 Mycobacterium sp.
TCTACACCTGCATCACCACAACCAAGACCCTCGCTGACGACACGAAGGCGGCGTTGGCCGCCGAGATCACGAAGATCCACTCCTCGATCACAGGAGCGCCGACCTCGTTCGTGCACGTGATCTTCCAGGAGCTGCCCGCGACCAACGTGTTCACCGACTCCAGCCCGTCCCAACCCCTGCTGATAAGCGGCGTCATCCGCGCCGGGCGCGCCGACGCGGACAAGGTGCGGCTCGCCACGGACATCTCCTCGAGAAGCAGCCGCATTGCCGGCATTCCGGAGGCGCGCATTCGTGTGAACATCGCCGACCGCCCAGCGCGGTTCGTGATCGAGGGTGGCCGGGTGATGCCCGAGCCGGGTGCCGAGGACGACTGGCTCGCAGAAACTACGAGCTGATCCGCTGAGTCCGGATCCCATGACGACCCGAGCCCAAGTCAGCTTCTCTGAAGATTGGTCACGAAGATGAGAAAGGAACTGTCTCCGTGGCTGACGACCTCCTCGCCACCGCTATCGAGGCCGCCTGTCACGATCCCCACCGACGAGCTGCAACTACTTTCCGTCATCGGCATCCAAAGGCTCAACGCCGGCAGCAGCCTCGGGCAGCGCACGATAGCAAGGAGTAACAGATGAGGAGCGACATGAATCTAGACGACACCAACGATGTCACTGCAGCGACGCAGGACGTACTCGCACACCACCTAGAGTGCTTCGGGAACCTCGATCTCGCCGGCACCATGGCCGACTACACCGACGCGTCGAGGTTCTTCACACCTGACGGCGTGTTGCGCGGCTCCGAGGCAATTCGGCAATTCTTCGCGGTGCTGTTCGAGGAGTTCGAGAAGCCGGGATTGTCCTTCGAGTTGCTCCGGCAGGAGGTCTGCGGCGACACCGCCTACATCGTGTGGACGGCCGAGACAGCAGACAATCGCTTCGAAGTCGGCACCGACACCTTCATCGTGCACAACGGAAAGATTCTGACCCAAACTTTTGCGGGGAAGATTTCGCCGAAGCACTGACTTCGGCCTCACTGTTTTCCAACAAAGAGTGGGATGATCCGAATCCTATTCAATATCGTGTATCCACGTCCAAAACAGCACGCTGTGTACGAGCGTCTTTATGCCAACAGCAAAACAGCGGGCCGCTGACCGTCGATGACTCGACATTCAATGCAGGAAATGCCTGATCCATCGTCCACAATTCAGTTACGCAAAGGAGACTTATCATGCCACTCGCTCGAATCGATCTTATAGAAGGTCAGTCGAACGACTACCGCAAGACTGTCGGGGAAGTGGTCTATGACGCAATGATTGAGATCTTGAAGGTCCCGAAAGGCGATCGCTTCCAGGTCATCACCGAGCATCCGGCGCGGGGCTTCATCTTTGCTCCCGACTACCTTGGCATCCATAGGTCGAAAGATTGCGTGTTTATTCAGGTCACGCTCAATGCCGGGCGAACCGTCAACCAGAAGTCTGCCTTTTACAAAGCTATCGCGGACGGACTGCACGAGCGCCTCGGCCTGCGCCGCGAGGATGTGTTCATTAGTCTGGTTGAAGTCAGCAAAGAGAACTGGTCGTTTGGCAACGGTGAGGCCCAATACGCAAAATAGTTTCACTGAGCAAGAAAGCGCATCACGTAATCATGAGCGCGAAATGACCGACATAAAAACACCCGCGCACCGCCGTCGCCGACGGCGATCCTGATGCATCTGATGAAACGGCGACATTAACCGGGAACTGTTTTCGGGCGTGGTCCGGCCCACGAAGCCGCGGCAATCTCACGTTGGATGGTGGGGTTAGGCGCTGATCTTGCTGACGCCCAGCAGGCCGCCGCCGGTGGCGTCAAGGACCTGGCCGTTGATTCAGCGGGCGTCGTCGGAGGCCAGGAAGGCGATGATGTCGCCGACGTCGTCCGGCCGGCCAGGAATTCATCTCGGTGTCGGTGAACCCGGGTGCGACGGCGTTGACGCTGATGTGGCGTTCGCCGAGGTCCCAGGCCAGGGTGCGGGTCAGGGTGTTGATCGCGCCCTTGGTCATGGTGTACATGGTGGCCATCGGGCTGGCCAGGTAGGCACCTGCCGAGGACACGTTGATGATTCGGGCGCCGTCACGCAGCCGGTGCAGGCCGTGCTGGATGATGAACAGCACCGCCTTGACGTTGACCGCGAAGAGCCGGTCGAAGTCCTCTTCTGACACCTCGTTCACGTGTCCGTAGACCACCACCCCGGCGTTGTTGACCAGGACGTACGCGCCGTCGGCGTGCTGGTCGAACGCCGCCCAAAGAGCCTCGGCGGCATGCGGTTCGGCCAGGTCGGCCTGCACCGCGAACGCGGAGCCGCCGGCGGCTTCGATGGAGGCGACGGTGTCCTTGGCGGCGGCTTCGTTGGTGCCGTAGTGCACGCCCACCCGGGCCCCGTCGCGGGCCAGCCGCTGCGCGGTGTAACGGCCGATACCCCGGCTGGCACCCGTCACCAGCGCCGTCTTACCGCTAAGTGGTCCTGACATTGTTCCCAACCTTCTTCCCTTTCAACTCGGACCATTTGGCCAACGATTCGCGGTCAAAGGGATGCCCCGTTCGCCGACTAGGCTGGTCATCTATTTGTAGGCGATGGCTGCGCTGGTAATGCCGGTCAGTGGGAGGATCTCGATGTCGCCGAAGCCGGCGTCGCGGCACCAGCCGGCGAAGTCGCTGCCGGTGAAGTCGAAGGCGTCACCGAAGGTGAGCAGCATGTTCAGCGACATCATCAGCCCGAACACGTTGGCGCGCCGGGTGTCGTCGATGAGGTGCTCGATGACGATGAACGCTCCCCCGTCGGGCAGGGCGTCGTGGGCAGCGCTGATGAGCTGTCTTTTCCGGTCGAGATTCCAGTCGTGAAGAATGTGGCTCATGGTGATGACGTCGGCTTGCGGAAGCGCCTGGGTGAAGAAGTCGCCCGTGGCGACGGTGACCCGCTCGCTCAGTCCGGCCGCGGCGATCGAGCGTTCGGCGATCGGGGCCACCACCGGCTGGTCGTAGGTGGTGCAGCGCAGCTGGGGGTAGCGACCGGCCAGGGTCGTGCAGAGTCGGCCGGTGGCCCCGCCCACGTCGCAGACGGTCCGGTAGCGACCGAAGTCGAACCTTTCTGCGAGGGTATCGAAGTCGCCCCGGGACAGGCCCGACATCGCTTGCATGAACTGTTCGAGTTTGGCCGGGTCGCTGTAGATCTCCTCGAAGAACGGTTTGAGCTTGACTTCGCTTTGGGGCTGCCCCGTCTTGAGCGCCTCAGTCAGTTCACCCCAGACCCGGTAGAGCCGGGTGTTGCACATCTCGAGGAATCCCCCAACGTAGGTGGGGCTGTGCTTGTCGAGGAACGCCGCCGCCTCGGCGCTGTTGCGGTAACGCCCGTTGGTCCCGTCCCCGTTGCGCTCCAGCAAGCCCAAGGCGACCAGGGCGTCAAGGAAGTCATCGATCGCGCGCGGATGCAACGCGAGCCGCGCGCCGACCTGTTCACCAGAGAGCGACTCGGCGCCGAGAAGGCTGAACAGGTCGAGCTCCACGGCCGAGAGCAGCGTCTTCGACGACCAAAACCCTGTGCCTACTTCCATGACGTGTGACGGATCCAGCTTGGCGGTCGACAGCAGTGATGTGCCATCTGGCTTCTGACTCATACCGGCGAGGTTAAGCAGATCATCGGCGGCGTTCCCCCGACGGCTCATCAATTCGCGCTATTTGGCCAACGATTCGCGTTCGGCGGGCCCGTCCGGTGTTTGGTGATCAGTGTGGCGCGCGCAGCGCTTGGAGCGGGGTTTCGCCGTACATCGTTTTGTGGGCGGCGGCGAAGCGGCTGCGGTTGGTGAATCCCCAGCGGTGCGCGATGGCGGCGACGGTGTTGTGAGTGGGATCTGCCGAGCGCAGATCCCGGTGGGCATGGCGGAGTCTGACCACCCGGACGTAGGCCATCGGCGACATGCCCAGGTACCGCTGGAATCTGGCCTGTAGGGTGCGCACGCTGACGTGGCATTGCCTGGCCAGTGTCGAGCTGGTCAGCGGCAGGTGCGGTCTGGCCTCGATGATGTCCATCGCGTCTCGGACCGCCGGCGGTCGGCCAGGGGCAACAGGGGCTGCCAGCGCTTCGCGATAGGGATGGTCGGCCACCAGCAGGAAGCCGCGTATCAGGCTGTCCACCAACGGGTCCAAGACCATAGTTCGCCGCATCAGGCTGCCGGGGCACTCCAGCTGGCGGTGGACCATCAACAGCAGCCGA
>JAVRPG010000907.1:0-3433 GCA_032162325.1 Mycobacterium sp.
TCCTCATTGCCGAACCGGTACACCGGCATCGCGCCCAGCGACACGCCCGCCTCCAGGGTGATCGCCACGCTCTGGTCGACCTTGCCGAGTTCCTCCAGCGCCAGGCACAGCGCGAAGTAGTCGCCGCCCATGCCGCCGTACTCCTCGGGGAACGGCAGGCCGAACAACCCCATATCGGCCATCCCCGACACCACCTCGTAGGGGAACGAATGCTCCTCGTCGTGTTTGGCCGCGACGGGCGCGACCACACTTTGGGCGAAGTCACGCACGGTCTTGGCGAGCTGTTCGTAGTGATCGGGCAGCATTCCGGTAGCCAGAAAATCGCTCATGATTCGTCTTCCTTCGTACTCGCGGTGATCCTGGCCAGCGGCTGGCCCACCTTGACCTGGTCGCCAATGGCGACGAGTAGTTCGACCACGCCGTCGACAGGCGCGGTCAGTGCGTGCTCCATCTTCATGGCTTCGACGGTGACGATGACGGCGCCCGCGTCCACACGCTGGCCGTCCTGCACACCCACGGCCACAACCGAACCCGGCATCGGGCTGGTCAGCTCCGCATCGCCGGTGTGTTCGTCGTCGGGACGCACGGGCGCCTCACGCACCTCCTCGACCATCGCGGTGCGCCCGCCGCCCGACAGCCAGATCTGGCCGTCGGATGCGGCCACAAGGTACTCGGTGCGCAACCCGTCCAGCGTGACGGTCAGCCGATCACCGTCGAGAGACGCTGTGAGCGAGCGTGATTCGCCTTCTTCGACCCGCGCGGTGGCCGCGCTCGGTGTGCCGGTGAGGTACACATGGTCGGTGCGTTCACCCGCATGCAGCCGGAACGTCGTCGGCGCCCGCTCCCCCAATCGCCAGCCCGACGGCACCTCCCACAAGTCACCGACCGGTGCGGGCCAGCCGCGCAGCCACTTGTAGGCCGCCGCGGCGATCAACTCGTCGTCGCCGTGCTGCGCCGGAAGGTAGTCGGGTGTCCGGCGGTCCAGCAGCCCCGTGTCGAGGCGCCCGGCGGCGACGTCCGGATCGGCGAGCAGGAAGCGCAGGAACTCGATGTTGGTGGTGACGCCGAGCACCGCGGTGTCGGTCAGGGCGCGGTCGAGCGCACGCAGCGCGCCCTGCCGGTCACCGGCGTGGGCGATGACTTTGGCCAGCATCGGGTCGTACTCGCTCCCGATCACCGTTCCGGGCGCGAGGCCGGAATCCACACGGACACCGGGGCCCTCGGGCTCCGCGAGGTCGAGCACCTCGCCGCCGGTGGGCAGGAAACCGCGTGCTGGATCCTCTGCATACACGCGGGCCTCGACGGCGTGGCCGCGCATGGTGATGTCGTGCTGCCCGATCGGCAGCTTCTCCCCGGCCGCGATGCCGACCTGCAGCTCGACCAGGTCGATGCCGGTGACCATCTCGGTGACCGGGTGTTCCACCTGCAGGCGGGTGTTCATCTCCATGAAGTAGAACTCGTCGGGCCGGTCCGCGGACACGATGAATTCGACGGTGCCTGCGCCGGTGTAGTCCACGCTGCGAGCGGTGTCGCAGGCGGCCGCGCCGATGCGAGCCCGGGTCTCAGGGTCGAGCAGAGGCGAAGGCGCTTCCTCGATGACCTTCTGGTGACGCCGTTGCAGACTGCATTCCCGCTCGCCGAGGTGCACCACGTTGCCGTACCCGTCGGCGAGCACTTGTACCTCGATGTGCCTGGGGTTCAATACGAACCGCTCGAGAAACAGCGTGTCGTCGCCGAACGCGGAGGCTGCCTCCCGTCGCGCCGAGACGAGGGCAGCCGCAAGCTCGGAGCGCTCGTGAACCACCCGCATGCCCTTGCCACCGCCGCCCGCCGACGGCTTGACCAGGACCGGATAACCGACCTCGTCCGCTCCGGCGATCAGATCGGCATCGGTAAGGCCCGGCCGCGACACGCCGGGAACGACCGGGACGCCGAATGCCGACACCGCGGCCTTCGCCGCGATCTTGTCGCCCATCGTCTGAATCGCCGCGACCGGCGGGCCGATGAACGCGATGCCTGCGGCCTGCAGCGAAGTCGCGAATTGCGCGTTCTCCGAGAGGAATCCATACCCGGGGTGCACCGCCTGCGCGCCGGTTCGCTGGGCGGCGGCCACGACGGCGTCGATGTCGAGGTAGCTCAGTCGCGCGGGCGCCGGCCCGATGCCGACCGCGACGTCGGCCTCGGCGACGTGGCGGGCACCGGCGTCGGCATCGCTGAACACCGCGACCGAGCGGATCCCCATCGCGCGCAATGTGCGGATGACCCGCACGGCGATCTCGCCCCGGTTGGCTATCAGAACGGTGTCAAAGGTCATGCCTCGTCTCCCACTCGCTCCGGTCCTCGCTCGTGCCTCGCTGCGATCCTCACTCGTGGTCGCCTTCGGGAATTCATCTAGTCACATCCGGAACACGCCGTACGAAACCGACTCGAGCGGCGCCTGCCCGACAACCGAAAGCGCCAAACCGAGAACAGTTCTGGTGTCGGCAGGGTCGATCACGCCGTCATCCCAGAGCCGGGCGGTGGAGTAGTACGGGTTGCCCTGGTCCTCATACTGCTGACGGATCGGCGCTTTGAACCGTTCCTCCTCCTCGGCGGTCATCTCTCCGCGCACCGTCGCCAGCACCGAGGCGGCCTGCTCACCACCCATCACCGAGATGCGTGCGTTGGGCCACATCCACAGAAACCGTGGCGAATACGCCCGCCCGCACATCGAGTAGTTGCCCGCGCCGTAGGAGCCACCGATGACGACGGTCAGCTTCGGCACCCTGGCGCAGGCAACCGCGGTCACCATCTTTGCGCCATGTTTGGCGATGCCGCCCGCCTCGTAGTCGCGGCCCACCATGAAGCCCGAGATGTTCTGCAGGAACAGCAGCGGGGTCATGCGCTTGTCGCACAGCTCGATGAAATGTGCGCCCTTCAGCGCGGATTCGCTGAACAGCACGCCGTTGTTGGCGATGATGCCGACAGGGTGGCCGTGGATGCGGGCGAAGCCAGTCACCAGCGTGCTGCCGTACTCGGCCTTGAACTCGGCGAACTCGCCGCCGTCGACGACGCGGGTGATCACCTCGTGTACGTCGTAGGGCACCCGCGGGTCGACGGGAACCACGTCGTATAGCTCGGTCTGGTCGGCCACCGCCGCGACCGTCGGCGCCACGTCCCAGGGCAGCGGCGAACGCGGGCCCAGCGTGGCGACGATGCGGCGGACAATGCGCAGCGCGTCGCGATCGTCATGGGCCAAATGGTCTGTGACGCCTGAGATCTTGGCATGCAGGTCGCCGCCGCCGAGATCTTCTGCCGTCACCACCTCGCCGGTCGCGGCCTTCACCAGAGGTGGGCCGCCGAGGAAGATGGTGCCCTGATTGCGCACGATCACCGCCTCGTCGCTCATCGCGGGCACATACGCACCGCCTGCGGTGCACGATCCGAGCACGGC
>JAVRPG010000908.1:0-2916 GCA_032162325.1 Mycobacterium sp.
GGTCTGATGGACAAGAGATGAGCGCCATCACCGACGTCGGCGGGATACGCGTCGGCCAGAACCATCGTCTCGATGCCGATGTGACGCTCGGCACCGGCTGGGCCAGCGGCACCACCGTCGTACTGACCCCGCCGGGCACGGTCGGGGCCGTCGACAGCCGCGGTGGCGCGCCAGGGACCAGAGAGACCGACCTGCTTGACCCGATGAACTCGGTGTGTCACGTCGACGCGGTGGTGCTGTCCGGCGGCAGCGCATTCGGGCTGGCCGCCGCCGACGGTGTGATGACGTGGCTCGAGGAGCGCGATCGCGGTGTGGCGATGGAGGGCGGCGTTGTCCCGATCGTGCCCGCCGCGGTGATCTTCGACTTGCCCGTCGGCGGGTGGAAATGCCGCCCGACCGCTGAGTTCGGCTATGCCGCGGCTGAGAGTGCCGGAGTCGACGTGGCAGTCGGCACAGTGGGGGCGGGCACAGGCGCTCGAGTCGGCGTGCTCAAGGGCGGCGTGGGAACGGCGTCGATGATGCTCGCGTCGGGCGTGACCGTCGGCGCGATCGTCGTCGTCAACGCGGCCGGTGACGTGGTCGACCCCGATACCGGCCTGCCGTGGCTGGCGGACCAGATCGAGGAGTTCGGCCTGCGCTCGCCGCCGGCCGACCAGGTCGCGGCGTATGCGGCCCGTCATGCCGAGTTCAGCCCGCTCAACACCACCATCGCCGTGGTGGCGACCGACGCTGCGCTGAGCCCGGCCGGATGCCGCCGGGTCGCGGTCGCCGCCCACGGCGGGCTGGCCCGCACCATCCGGCCATGCCACACCCCCCTCGATGGCGATACGGTATTCGCGCTGGCCACCGGCGCCATCGAGGTGGCGCCGGACCCGACAACCCCGGCGTCGATGTCGCCGGAGACGGCCCTGATCACCGCGGTAGGGGCCGCGGCGGCGGACTGCCTGGCCCGGGCGGTGCTGGTCGGCGTGCTGGCGGCCGAGTCGGTCGCCGGAATACCGACCTACCGGGACCTGTTGCCGGGAGCGTTCGAATGAAAGGTGAACAACCGTGTTGGTGATCCGAGCCGACCTGGTCGACGCGATGGTCGCCCATGCTCGCGCCGACCACCCGGACGAAGCCTGCGGGGTCATCGCAGGACTGGAGGGATCCGATCGTCCCGAGCGGTTCATCGCGATGCTCAACGCCGAACGGTCGCCAACGTTCTACCGGTTCGACTCCGGCGAGCAACTCAAGGTGTGGCGCGCCATGGATGAAGTCGACGAGGTGCCCGTCGTCATCTACCACTCGCACACCGCGACAGAGGCGTACCCAAGCCGCACCGACATCTCCTATGCGTCCGAACCCGACGCGCACTACGTGTTGGTGTCCACCCGCGACCCTGACGAGCACGAGCTACGCAGCTACCGCATCGTTGACGGGGTGGTTACCGAAGAGCCCGTCAAAATCGTTGAGCAGCACTAGAACACCTCAGGAAGGCCATCCTTATGCCTATTACCGTATCGATCCCGACCATCCTGCGTACCCACACCGACGGCGAGAAGCGCGTCACCGCCTCTGGCGGCACGCTCAAGGACGTGATCAGCGATCTGGAGTCGAACTACTCCGGCATCTCGGAGCGCTTGCTCGATGAGGGCAAGCTGCAGCGCTTCGTCAACATCTACGTCAACGACGAGGATGTGCGGTTCTCCGGTGGGCTGGACACCGAGATCTCCGACGGCGACTCGGTTACCATTCTGCCTGCCGTCGCTGGAGGATGACTTGACCCGGCACGACTCGCTACTGGAGGCGCTGGGAAACACGCCTTTGGTTGCGTTGCACCGGCTTTCGCCCCGGTGGGACGACGATGAGCCGCTTGCGCGAAGAGGATCCGAACCAGCGCCGCACGTGCGCTTGTGGGCGAAGCTGGAGGACCGCAACCCCACCGGCTCCATCAAGGACCGGCCCGCTTTGCGAATGATCGAGGACGCCGAGCGTCGCGGTGTCCTGCAGCCCGGCGCGACGCTCCTGGAGCCGACGAGCGGCAACACCGGCATCTCGCTGGCGATGGCTGCGCTGCTCAAGGGCTACCAGATGATCTGCGTGATGCCGGAGAACACCTCGATCGAACGCCGCCAGCTGCTCGAGCTCTACGGCGCGCGAATCATCTTCTCCCCGGCGGAGGGCGGCTCGAATACCGCGGTGGCGCACGCGAAAGAGCTTGCGGCCGAGAACCCTTCGTGGGTGATGCTGTACCAGTACGGCAACGAGGCCAACACCTTGTCGCACTACGAGGGCACCGGCCCCGAGCTGCTGGCCGACCTGCCCGAAATCACACATTTCGTGGCGGGCTTGGGCACCACCGGGACGTTGATGGGAACCGGGCGGTATCTGCGCGAGCAGGTGCCCGATGTCCAGATCGTGGCCGCCGAACCCCGTTACGGCGAGGGTGTTTACGCGCTGCGCAACATCGACGAGGGCTTCATCCCCGAGCTGTATGACCCCGACGTGCTGACCACCCGCTACTCCGTGGGCTCGTATGACGCGGTCAAGCGCACGCGCGAGTTGGTTCAGGTGGAAGGCATCTTCGCCGGCATCTCCACCGGCGCCGTGTTGCACGCCGCGCTGGGCATGGCGGCCAAGGCGGTGAAGGCGGGGGAGCGCGCGGATATCGCGTTCATCGTCGCCGACGCCGGTTGGAAGTATCTGTCGACCGGTGCGTACGCCGGTAGCCTGGATGATGCCGAAGACGCGTTAGAAGGGCAGCTATGGGCTTGACGTCCTCCCCGGACTGCAAAGTCCGGGGATTCCAACCCTAATCCCGCCGACTTAGGCCGCGGGATTGGAGAGTTGAGGTTCACGGTTCGCAGACCGCCCATCGGCGAGGTCTCCCCGTGCGGTCACCGCCCGTCCGGCGGCGATGTTGCGTGCAGCGTT
>JAVRPG010000909.1:0-7974 GCA_032162325.1 Mycobacterium sp.
CAATCGGTGATGTGCGACCACTGGCCGTCGGCGAAGAACGGCACCGGCGGCACATACAGGGTGTTGGCGTAGTTCAGGGAACCGCCGCCGACCCCGGCGCCTGCCAGGATCATGACGTTGCGCAGAAGGTGGATCCGCTGGATGCCGTACATGCCGAGCTTTGGCGCCCACAAGAACTTGCGCAGGTTCCAGGAGGTTTTGGCGAAGTCTTCGTCGTTGAACCGCCTGCCCGCCTCGAGCACCCCCACCCGGTAGCCCTTCTCAGTGAGACGCAGCGCGGTGACACTCCCCCCAAACCCCGAACCAATGATCAGAACGTCATAGTCAGGTTTCATCCGACCAGTATGGACTCACCGATAGGCCGCCTTCTAGACAGGAGGGCCTAACTTGTAAAGCAGATCTGACAGATCACGAGCTGACCGTCAGGCCGACCTTCTGGAATTCCTTGAGGTCGCAATAACCCGCCTTCGCCATCGACCTGCGCAGCCCACCGACCAGGTTCAGCGCGCCGAACGGATCGTCTGAAGGGCCGGTCAGCACCTGCTCCAGCCGCGGCCGCTCACCGAGCGCCACCTGCAGCAACGCGCCGCGTGGCAGCGACGGGTGGGCCGCCGCCGCCGGCCAGAACCAGCCGCCGCCCAGCGCCTCGGCCGCCGACGCCAGCGGGGTGCCGAGCACCACCGCGTCCGCCCCGCATGCGATGGCCCTGGCCAGGTCGCCGGAAGTGTGGATGTCACCGTCGGCCAGCACGTGCACATATCGGCCGCCGGTCTCGTCGAGATATTCGCGACGAGCGGCGGCCGCGTCGGCGATCGCCGTCGCCATCGGCACGCTGATGCCCAGCACCTCGTCACTGGTCGTCACGCCGGACGTCGAGCCGTACCCGACGATGACACCCGCCGCGCCGGTCCGCATCAGGTGCAGGGCGGTCCTGTGGTCGAGCACACCACCGGCGACCACCGGCACATCGAGCTCGGAGATGAACGTCTTCAGGTTCAGCGGCTCGCCGTCCTGCGCGACGCGTTCGGCCGAAATGATGGTGCCCTGGATGACCAGCAGGTCGATGCCCGCGGCGACCAACGCCGGCGTCAGCGCCTGCGCGTTCTGCGGGCTGACCCGCACGGCCGTCGTCACCCCGGCGTCGCGGATGCGCGCGACCGCGGCGCTCAGAAGATCGGGATCCAGTGGCGCCGAATGCAATTGCTGCAGCAGCCGAATGGACGCCGACGGTTCCGGCTCCTTTTCGGCGGCCTCGACGACCTGAGCGATCTTCTCCTCGACGTCGGCGTGCCGACCGATCAGACCTTCGCCGTTGAGCACGCCAAGGCCGCCGAGGCGGCCCAGCTCGATGGCGAACTCCGGCGACACCAGCGCGTCGGTCGGGTGCGACATCACCGGAATCTCGAACCGGTAGGCGTCCAACTGCCACGCCGTCGAGACGTCCTGCGACGACCGGGTGCGTCGCGACGGCACGATATTGATGTCGTCGAGTTCATAGGTGCGGCGGGCGGTGCGGCCCATGCCGATCTCGACCATGTCACGCATGACCGTGCTATCTCCTCTTCGCGCAAGCGCTCATCGGGCCTTAGCGGGCGTAGTAGTTCGGCGCTTCGACGGTCATCGCGATGTCGTGCGGATGGCTCTCCTTGAGGCCCGCCGCGGTGATCTGCACGAACTGCGCCTGCTGCAACTGCTCGATGGTGGCCGAACCCGTGTAGCCCATGGCGATGCGCAGTCCGCCGGTGAGCTGATGGATGACGGTCGACAGCGGACCCCGGAACGGTACCCGGCCCTCGATGCCCTCCGGCACGAGCTTGTCCTCACTGAGCGCGTCATCGGCGAAGTAGCGGTCCTTAGAGTAGGACCTGCCCTGCATGGCACCCAGTGAACCCATGCCGCGGTAGCTCTTGAATTGTTTGCCGTTGACGAAGATCAGCTCGCCCGGCGACTCTGCGGTGCCGGCCAGCAGCGAACCCAGCATCGTGGTCGACGCACCCGCGGCCAGCGCCTTGGCGATGTCACCGGAGTACTGCAGTCCGCCGTCGGCGATGACCGGCACCCCCGCCGGCGCGCACGCGGCGACGGCCTCCAGGATCGCGGTGATCTGCGGTGCGCCGACACCGGCGACGACCCGCGTGGTGCAGATCGAGCCCGGGCCGACACCGACCTTCACCGCGTCGGCGCCTGCCTCCACCAGGGCGCCCGCCGCGGCCCGGGTCGCGACGTTGCCGCCGATCACCTCGACCCGGTCGCCGACCACGGTCTTCAGCCGGCGCACCATATCGAGCACCAGCCGGTTGTGCGCATGCGCGGTGTCCACGATCAGCACGTCGACGCCTGCGTCGACGAGCGTCATCGCCCGCGTCCACGAATCATCACCGACACCGACGGCCGCGCCGACGAGCAGCCGGCCGTCGCTGTCCTTGGTGGACAACGGGAACTGCTCGGTCTTGACGAAGTCCTTGACGGTGATCAGCCCGGTCAGCTTGCCGTGCCCGTCGACGATCGGCAGCTTCTCAATCTTGTTGCGCCGCAACAGACCCAGCGCCGCCTCGGCGGAAACGCCCTCCCGCGCGGTGATCAACGGCGCCTTGGTCATCACCTCGGAGACGGGCTTGGACTGGTCGACCTCGAATCGCATGTCGCGGTTGGTGATGATCCCGACCAGCTCGCCGGTGTCGTCGACGACGGGCAGCCCGGAGATCCGGAACCGTGCGCACATCGCGTCGACCTCGGCCAGCGTGTTGTCCGGCGAGCAGGTGACGGGGTCGGTGACCATTCCGGCTTCCGATCGCTTGACCGTCTCGACCTGGCCGGCCTGCTCGGCGACCGGAAGGTTGCGGTGAAGCACGCCCATACCGCCTGCTCGGGCCATCGCGATCGCCATCCGCGACTCCGTCACGGTGTCCATCGCCGAGCTGACGAGCGGCACCCTCAGCCGGATCTTCTTGGTGAGTTGGCTGGAGGTGTCGGCTGTGGCGGGCACGATATCGGAGGCGGCGGGGAGCAGCAGAACGTCGTCGAACGTGAGCCCGAGCATCGCGACCTTGGTCGGATCATCGCCGCCGGTCGGTACCGGAACGGCGATGGGAATGCTGCTTTCAGCGATCGACATGGGTGAGGCCTCTCGTGACTAGCACAGTCGCAGAGCTAGATATCTATCCTATCGGCAACGACGTCGCTGCTTTGGTCCCACGCTGCCTTGCGGACACGCAGGTGGCGAGCCTGGTAACGGCTGGCGCGATGCCAGTGGGGCTGCGTAGTGTGGAACCGTGCGTGATCACCTGCCACCGGGTTTGCCGCCCGATCCGTTCGCCGATGACCCGTGCGACCCCTCGGCGGCTCTTGATGCACTCGAGCCGGGCCAGCCGCTGGACCCGCAGGAGCGGACCGCGGTCGAGGCCGATCTCGCAGACCTTGCGGTATACGAGGCGCTGTTGGCGCACAAGGGAATCCGCGGCCTGGTGGTGTGCTGCGACGAATGCCAGCAGGACCACTACCACGATTGGGACATGCTGCGCGCCAACCTGCTGCAGCTGCTGGTCGACGGTACCGTGCGCCCGCACGAGCCGGCCTACGACCCGGAACCCGACGCCTACGTGACCTGGGATTACTGCCGTGGTTACGCCGACGCGTCACTCAACGAAGCCACGTCGGATTCCGACGGATATCGCTGAGGGCTGAACGCTCTATTCGCCGTCGCCACGTTTCTTGGGCGGTGGCATGACCGGCATGGTCGTTGTGACCGGGTTGGTCACTGTCTCCTGGCTTTCCGTAACCGGACTCTCCGGCGCGCGCTGCCGCGGCGCCTCTGAGGTGACTGCAGGCGCCGGCGCCTCTGAGGTGACTGCCGGCGCCGGCGCGACAACCGCCACTGTCGGCGGCGCGGCCACTGTCGGCGGCACGGCCACTGTCGGCGGCGCGACCACTGCCGGCGGCGCGGCCACTGTCGGCGGCGCGACCACTTGGGCACCGCCACCGGCGGGCGGGGCGCCGCCCCCCACAGCCGGGACACCGGCCTGCGACGTGGTGGTGGTCGTCGTGACCGTTTGCGTCGTCGTTGTCGTGGTGCTCGTCGGGGGCGACGTCGGTGGCGCCGTAGTCGTCGGGGTGCCGCTCGTCGGTGGCGGCTGAAGCACCGGCAAGCTCGATGTCGGCGTGCTCGTTTCGGTCGACGACGTCGTCTCGGACGACGAGGTGGCGGTCTCCGACGAAGACGAGGTGGAGCTGCTCGTCGCCGACGATGTCGTTGTCGAGGTCGCCGTCGAGGTGTCCGACCCCGGCGCAACGACGACAGGCTCGGGCATCGGCGGAGGCGGTGTGCCGGGCGGTAGGGTCGCGTCGGCGTCCTTGGCGTCGACCTTGACCGTCAGCTCTTGCCACTGGCTGACCAGTTCCTGTTTCTGCTCAACGTTATTGACGGTCGCGACGGTGGTCGTCAGCGTCTGCAGCTTGTCCTGCGCGGCATCCCACTGGCCCTCGTCGATGAACTGCTGTACCTCGGCCAACTGCTGTGAGGCGAGAGCCACCTGATCGGTGCGCGTCTGCTGCTCCTCGCCGAACAGCATCGTGTGCAAGCCATACAGCGGGTCGCCCGGACCGGCACCGGCCACTACCGCGCCGAAACCGCCGAGGCACAACACTGCCGCGGCAACCGAACCCACCAGGGCCATCGACGTGCGGGTGCGCTTGCGCGATTCGACGGCACGCGTCAGTGCCACCGCCGCGTCGCGCGGAGTGACGGGCGCCATCAGCGGCGGCATGCGCACCTCGTCGCGCCACCCGGCGAGCAGCTGCGCGAGCTCGGCCTCGCTGGGATCGGTCGAGTACACCGGCTGCTGGGACGCCAGCGCGTCGAGGAAGCGGTCCGTGCGGTTGATCTCGTTGAGCGACGGGTCGCCCCCGTTGGAAGTCCAGCGTCCGAAGTCAGGCATGGCCGTGCTCCGTCGCGGTGATTTCGGCCTTCAGCCGCGCCAGCGCGCGATGCTGCGCCACCCGGACAGCGCCGGCGGTGCTACCGACCGCCTCGGCCGTCTCTTCGGCGCTCATGCCGACGACCACGCGCAAAATCAAGATCTCTCGCTGCTTTTCGGGCAGCACCGCCAGGAGTCTGTTCATCCGCGCCGACGAGTCGGCGTCGAGGGCCATCTGCTCGGGACCGGCATCCAACGAGAACCGCTCGGGCACGACATCGGTCGGGTCAGCGCGGTTCCTGGCTGCCGCGCGATGCGCGTCGGCAACCTTGTGGGCGGCGATGCCATACACAAAGGCCAGGAACGGTCGTCCCTGATCCTTGTAGCGCGGCAGCGCCGTGATGGCGGCCAAGCACACCTCCTGTGCGACGTCGTCGGCTGAGAGACCACTCCGCTCGGTCGCCCCAACCCTGGCCCGGCAGTACCGGACAACGATCGGGCGGATGATCTCCAGCACCTCCCGCAGCGCGTCCCGGTTGCCCGCCACAGCCTCAGCAACGACAACATCGAGACGTTCTCCCGAAAATGTCATCGTGAGCGGTATCTCCAGCGTTACGTGAGGGACACGTCCCCGAAGTGTGGACGTCAGCTAAACAATATCGATCCGACTGGCGCGACCATTGTCAGCGCTCGGCCATGTCGCCCCCGCGGCGACGCACCGTAGCTGCGCATTCGTTACGAATCGTCTGCACCTGGGCGGCTGAGTGACGGGCACTACCGATGTCGGCCAGCAGGCATGCCAACGCCCAGCGCAGCGGGACGATTCCCAGGCCACCGGCCGCATCGAGTGCGGCGTCAGCAACCATGCGCGACCGGTCGATATCGCCTGCGCTGCACAACGCCGCGGCAAGCACCATGTCCGATTTGACGGTATGCCGCGCCGAGCCCAACGTGGCCGCCAGTTCGACGGCCCGCTCGGCGTCGCCCACCGCCGTCGGGCCATCACCACACGCCATCGCGAGTTCCGCCGACACCCACGCCAGCCGCACCGGCAGCCGCGGCGGCACCGATCTGGTTAGCAGCTCACCGGCGCGCCGTAGCGCCGCCGCCGAGGCCGCCAACCGCCCCACGCCGAGCGCGTCGGCGGCCAGCCCGATGAGGGCGTCGGCACCGGCCTCCGGGTCCGAACCGGCCATGGCCATCGCCCGGCCGTCCCACCGGCGGGCCCGGTCGTGCCAGCCGAGCTGACGCAAGAACGACCCCCGGGTGCTGTGCGCCAGCGACACGAGGGGACCGCCGCGCTGCAATACGCACACTCCGGCCAGGTCGGCCATCGCAACGCCGTAGTGACCCTGGCCGCCTGCGGCCACGGCGCGTAGCCACAACTCGTGCGGCGTCGACGCGGGCGGCAGCGGCCAGCGTCGCGGGTCGTCACCGAAGGCGGCGTTCGCCAGCACGATGTTCATCGGAGCGCGACGCTATCAATGTGTTGGGCAAAACCCGGTACCGGCGGGCACGCATCCGACGTATCGCCGCATCGGCATTGGTTAACAGTTTGTGGTGGCCATGTTAATTCGACGTCAACCGCCTACTGGGGGCGAGAAATAATCTGTGCGACACAGCGGCAGCCGATCAGCGAAAACACCAGTCGTGATCACCCCGCCGGCGTTTCGTTACCACCGATGTCGTTGCCGGAGGGTCGCCATGATGAACGTGATGTAAATTCTCCGCCTGCGGTGATGTCCATGAGCACATGTGCGGGCTATTGACGGAATTTCGTGAGTACCCCTACTTTGTGTGCACGAGAAGTCATCGGCGACTTGTGCTCGGTTCGGTTCCACAACTCACGCATCCGTTCGTTCGCGAAATGGGTGTGCAGAGAGGGGTTTTCCAATGCCACAGCCGCAGCAGCTACCCGGACCCAACGCTGACATCTGGGATTGGCAGATCGCCGGGCTTTGCCGAGGCGTCGATTCCGCAATGTTTTTCCATCCCGACGGCGAGCGCGGCCGTGCCCGCGCGCAACGCGAGATGCGAGCCAAGGAGATGTGCAGACAGTGCCCGGTGATCGCACAGTGCCGCAGCCACGCGCTCGCGGTTGGCGAGCCCTATGGCATCTGGGGCGGCCTGTCTGAGTCGGAGCGCGAGCTCTTGCTCAAGCGAGGCATCCGCCGCGCCTCATAAGCGCCGACTAACGAAAAGGCCCCACCCCGCCAACCGGGATGGGGCCTTTTCGTGTGTTGCTAGTGCGTGTGGCCGTCATGCCGTGGCCGTGGTCTTCTTCTTCAGCGAGGTTGATGGTTAGTGTTGCCGACGACGCCTCCGGCCATAACCCCAAGAGTCAGCTGTCCTTCCATTGGCCCTTGCTCGACCCGCGCACCACGAGTAACGGGTCTTCCCAGGAGGGCTTGGTTTCGGAGAACTTCACGGGTGGGGCGAGTCGGACGAGTTCCCCGTAGGGGGTTTGCGCGGTGATGCTGTCCGGGGCAAGGATTTGGTGCTGCTCGCCGGTGGGTATTGGGGCGTTCTTGTCGAATTTGCCCAGGGACATGAACCACATTGCGCAGCGGGCCAGGTTGACGCGCACGTGGTAGCTGCCGCCTTCCTTGGCCCGGCGGATTAGCGCGGCCTGGATGCCGGCCGCGCCGAGGTAGCCGGCGATGTAGTCGTTCATGACGTGGGTCGGGGGGAACGCGGGCCGCTCGGGGCTGCCCTCTTCGGTGGTGAACCCGGTGACGCACAGGGCTTCCATGTCGAACCCGGCCCGGTTGTCCCACGGCCCGTCGTAGCTGTAGCAGCGTGCGGAGGCGTAGACGATGCCGGGGCGGCGGGCGGCCAGTTCCTCGGGCGACAGACCCAGGTTGGAGATCTTGCGGGTGCGGTAGCTTTCGACGAACACGTCTGCGCCGGCGGCGAGTTCGTAGGCCTTCTGGAGGGCTTCGGGCTGGTTGAGGTCCAGCCACACCGAGGAGGTGAACCCGGCGCACGGGTCCTGCATCAGGGCCTCGTGCTCAAACTCTTCGGGGTGGGCGATCTGCAGCACCTCGGCGCCGTGCTCGGC
>JAVRPG010000910.1:0-13131 GCA_032162325.1 Mycobacterium sp.
CGCTGATGTCCCGTCGCGCCCGGATTCGGCCGTCGCCGCCGCATCGGTGGCACGGGTCGGGGATGACCTCGCCGACCCCGCCGCACACCGGGCATGGCCGCGACATCATCACCTGTCCGAGCAGCGAGCGCTGGACGGTCTGGATCTCGCCGCGCCCGCCGCAGGTGTCGCAGGCGACCGGTGTCGAGTTGCCATTGGTGCCCTTGCCTTGGCAGAGGTCACACAGCACCGCGGTGTCAACGGTCACCTGCTTGGTCACACCGGTGGCACATTCAGCCAGGTCGAGCCGCATGCGCAGCAGCGAATCCGAGCCCGGCCGGACCCGGCCGATCGGACCGCGGGAGGTCGTCCCGCCGCCGAAGAAGGCCTCGAACACGTCGCCAAGCCCGCCGAAACCGCCGAAGCCGTTGCCTGCCGCGGCCGCAGTCTCGAGCGGGTCGCCGCCGAGATCGACGATGCGCCGCTTCTCCGGGTCGCTCAGCACCTCGTAGGCGACGCTGATCTCCTTGAACCGCGCCTGGGCCGCTTCGTCGGGGTTGACGTCGGGATGCAGTTCACGGGCCAGCTTCCGATAGGCGCGCTTGATCTCCGAATCACTGGCGCCCCGGCTCACCCCGAGCATCCCGTAGTAATCGCGTGCCACGCCTGACCTTTCAACCAGCCCTAGCGGCTGCCCAGGACTTCACCGATATAGAGAGCAACCGCTGCGACATTAGCGATAGTTCCCGGATAGTCCATTCGTGTGGGTCCCAATACGCCCATACCGCCATATACCTTGCCCCAGCTGCCGTAGGCGGTGCTCACCACCGACGTGCCTGCCATTTGCTCGGCCTCGGTCTCGTGTCCGATACGTACGGTGACCTTACCGGCCTCCTGCTGGTGCGCCAGCAGTCGCAGCACCACCACCTGCTCCTCGAGCGCCTCCATCACCGACCGCAGCGAACCGCCGAAGTCCGCGGTGTTGTGGGCCAGGTTGGCGGTGCCGCCCAGCAACAGTCGTTCCTCGCGGTGTTCGACGAGCGACTCCACCAGAACCGTCGCCGACCGGCCGATCGCATCGGCAAGGCCGCCGTGGCCGTTGAGGTGCGAGGCCAGGTCCGACACGGCGACCGACGCGGCGGCCAACGGCTTGCCCTCGAGCGCCTGCCCGAGCCGGTCGCGCAGCTGGGACAGCTCATGCTCGTCGATGGCGTCGCCCAGCTCGACTATGCGCTGGTCGACGCGACCCGAATCGGTGATCACCACCAGCAGCAGCCGGGCCGGCGTCAACGCCACCACCTCGAGGTGCCGCACGCTCGACGTGGACAGCGTCGGGTACTGAACGATCGCGACCTGACGGGTCAACTGCGCCAGCAGCCGCACCGCACGGCGCAGCACGTCGTCGAGGTCGACGCCAGACTCCAGGAAGGCCAGGATCGCGCGGCGCTCCGACGACGACAGCGGCTTGATGTCATCCAGCCGGTCGACGAACTCGCGATAGCCCTTCTCCGTGGGCACCCGGCCCGAGCTGGTGTGCGGCTGGGTGATGTAGCCCTCGGCCTCCAGGACCGCCATGTCGTTGCGCACGGTCGCGCTGGAGACGCCCAGATTGTGCCGCTCGACGAGGGTCTTGGAGCCGATCGGCTCCTTGGTGGAAACGAAGTCGGCGACGATGGCACGCAGCACCTCGAAGCGACGATCGTCGGCACTACCCATGTGTTCACCTTCCCCTCCCACCCAGTTGGCGTCTATTTTACGGTCATCAACAGCGGCGATACCGAGCGAGAGGCTGTTCGCGTGGCGAACGGGCTGGTTGCGACTAGCCTTTGAGTGTGACGCCGACGCCTGGGGGAAAGAACCGAGGGATAGCTGGGCGATGATTTTCAAAGGGGTCCGCGACGGCCGACCATATCCGGACCATGGCCTGTCTCATCGGCAGTGGGCGCAGATCCCGCCCCGCCAGATCCGCCTGGACGAGTTGGTGACCACGACGAGCGTGCTCGCGCTGGACCGGTTGCTGTCGGAGGATTCGACGTTTTACGGCGACCTGTTCCCGCACGCGGTGAAGTGGAAAGGCATCGTCTACCTCGAGGACGGGTTGCACCGCGCGGTGCGGGCCGCGCTGCGGAACCGGACGGTGCTGCACGCGCGCTTGTTCGACATGGACATGCCGCTCGCGCAGCACGCCTAGTGTCGCGAGTCGTTAATTCTGTTGCAGTACAGCGGAACCCGGACCGGCACATCGGCGGTGTTCAGATTGCCCGCCTCTGAGCGACAAAATGTTGGCGCTGCCTATATGAACCCATATTGTCGCTGTTACGCGGGCACATCGACCATAGGGGTTCCGCCGTCGCAACTGCGGATCCGGGAATCGGATGGGGCGCACAGGGACCCGGGATCCTGCCCGGGCCGGGCGTTGCCGCCCATCCCCGGCCCGCCGCGGCGGTGCCGCTGCCGGACAACTACCTGGGCGAGAAGATCTGCGCCGCAGTGGTTTTCAGCGGACTACCGATGGCGCTGGTTGAGCTCGACCGGCATCTCAGCGCCCGTTGAGCGAACCCAGCGTTGTCATCGCGGCGGCGGCTGAGCTCCGGCGTCCTCCGGGTCTACCTCGACGGCATACGAGGTGATCGCCGTGATCTCGTCACCGGCGAACTCGTAAATGTCACAACTGGCGACCGCGGTCATTCCATCGGGGCGGGTGTAGCGGGCGAACGTGTCGACGGCGACGGTGTCCGAGCCGGCCGCGATCACGCATCGGTCGTAGGTCGTTGTGGTGCCCTCGAGGCTTTCCAGGGTGTCGCGGCACGTCTGCCGGACCGCATCGGCACCTTCGAGCACCATGTATCCGACGATCGTCCAGCGCGCATCCTTGGCGAGGTGGCCGAGTGCCTCATCGAACCGATGCTCGGAGAACGCACGGCCAATGGCGCCGGGGTCGAATGCCATGCGCCGACGGCAGCGTGGGGCTGTCGGTGAGTGGAAAGGAAGACCACATGGATCTGTCGGGCGTTGGCGTGTGGAGCCCCCATTTGCGCTACGGCGACCCCGCGCAGTCTGCTGAAGCGGCTGCCGAGCTGGAGGACCTCGGCTTCATCCTGGGTATCGGTTGCAGCCGCGCGCCGCTCATCGACTCCAAGGAGCCCGGCCGCTACCGCAAGCCCCTGGCCGCCACGCGGTCATTCCTCGACGCATTGGACGCCGCCGAGCAGCCGGTGCCCGTCGAGAACCGGGTGCTCGCGGCGCTCGGCCCGAAGATGCTGGAGCTGTCCGCAACGCGCACCCGCGGCGCCCATCCGTACCTCTTCACACCCGACCACACCCGCCAGGCCAGAGAGGTGCTGGGCGACGGTCCGCTGCTGCTGCCCGAGCAGACCGTCCTCCTGACCGAGAACCGTGCCGAAGCGCGCGCCATCGGAACCGATTGGCTGCGTGCCTATCTCGCCTTGCCGAACTACGCCAACAACTTCTTGCGCTCCGGCTTCACCGCCGACGACCTGTCGTCGGTCAGCGACCGGTTGTTCGACGCGATCATCGCGTGGGGCGACGAGGAGACCGTCCTGCGCAGGGTGAACGAACATCGCGCGGCCGGTGCCGACCACGTCTGTGTCCAAGTCCTCACCACCGACCGCGGGAATTCCCGCGCGAGCAGTGGCGCCGGCTGGCCGCGGCGTTAGGGTAGCGGCACCAGATACGCGGGACACAACGGCTTGCCGGAAATTGGGAGCTACCGCAGCGTGGTGATTGCCAGCGGCTCGTTGCTCCCAGTCTGCCGGATGTCGACCGTGCGAATCTGCGAGGTCGGGATGCTCGTCGCCGCCGACAGCCCCTTCGCCTCGTCCCCGGCGGGCTTCCATGAGCCCACCGTTTTCTGCACGCCGTCGTGCGTCGTCACCACGATGTCATAGCTGTCGACGTTCCTCGACCAGTCCTTCGTGTACTGGCAGGCCCAGTTCAGCTCCGTGCCCCACTTCTTCTCGGTGACGGCGAGCCCGGCGGTCAGGCCACCGCGCGGAGTCGGCTGCATTGCCTGCAGCGCGACGGTCTGCACCGGCGCCGCAGACCGCGGGAAGACCGTGGCACCCACGACTCCGCCCGTGATCACCAGCGCCGCAGCCGCTGCGACCGACACGCCGAGCATCGTGCGACGGGCTCGACGCTGCCGCTTGGCCGCCGCCTGAGCCAGTGACGGTATCGGGTCGGTTAGGGGCTGCGCCGGTGCGCTGCCCGCAAGGTCGGTCAGCGCTACCGCTTCGTCACGGCTGAGCGCGTTGAGAATGCCGGGCATCCCCGCAAACTCGGTGAGCTCCGCGGCCCGCGCCGGGTTGGCCGCGAGATAGCCTTCGTAGGTCCGCCGGTCCTCGAGGCTCAGCGCGCCGAGAATGTAGGCGGCGTCCCATTCGGCAATGTCGTCGTCGGTCACCGGACAACCCCCCTTTCCTGCAACGAAATTCGCAACGCGCGAAGCGCGTAATGAAGCCTCGACTTAACGGTGCCCTCCGGGATCTGCTCCTGCTGCGCAATGTCCGCGACCGTTTGGCCGAGATAGTAGGCGCGGACGATCACGGTGCGATGGTCCGCGGACAGCGACAGCAGGGCGTCGGACAGTATCCACTTGTCGAACGCCGGGCCGATCGCGTCGGGCGACGGCCGTTCGGGGAGGTATTCGGTCTGCAGTTCGCGGGTGTACCGGGCGCTGCGCCGGTCATCGATCACCAAATTGCGCGCGACAGTGAACAGCCAGGCGCGCACGTTGTCCGTCGGCTGCTCGAGCACCTCGGGCTTGCGCCAGAGCCGCAACAGCGACTCCTGCACCGCGTCTTCGGCGAACGGCATGTCACCCCTGGTCAATCTCAACACGTAACGCAGCAGCGTCTGGGCGTGCTCGTCGTGCACGGCCCGCAGCAGCGCCGCTTGCTCGGAATCGTCAGTCATGACTCATGCCCTGCGCATCCCTTTGCTTTCGGTCGGCCCTTGTTCAGCACAACGATGCGACACGGCCCGATCGTTCAACGCAGTTTGCATAGATCTGCGGACCCAAGAAAGTTCGCGAAAAAGTGAGCGATCAACGCGGGCTTGCCGTTCTACAAGTAGAACAGCCCAACCGGGCCGCGAACCATCGATCAAGGACACGACATGACCCATCCAACGGCGACTCGCCGCCGAATAACGGGCATGTACCGACGGGCGGCTCGAACGAGGACGATCTATCGCGTCAGCGATCGCCTGCACGCAGAGCGCGCGGTCCACGTGCCGGGTCATGAAATTGCGACCACCGTGTCCGCCTGGTTGGCAGAGTTGGGCGCCCACAGCTCACTGGTCGAGGATCTTGCCCGCGCGGTAGCCGCAGGCGACTGGCCCGCAGCACGTGCCATTGGTGAGTATCTAGCCGTTGACGTCACCGTGGCGGCCTGAGCCCAGCCCGCGTCAATCGAGCAGCGTGCGAACCACCGCATCGGCCAGCAGCCGACCCCGGTCGGTGAGCACCAGCCGGTCGGCGGCCAGCGCCACGAGGCCGTCATCGATCACGGTCTCGGCGCGGGCTCGTTCTCGCTCACCGAGCACGACCACCGGCAGACCGTCGCGCAGCCGCAGCCGCAGCATCACGTCCTCGACGTGGCGCGTCGCGGCATCGAGCCGCTCGAAATCGGCCACCGGCAGTAGCCCGTCGGCCAATGATTGCGCATAAGCGTTGGGGTGCTTGATATTCCACCAACGAGTGGCGCCGAGGAAACCATGCGCTCCCGGTCCGGCGCCCCACCATTGGCCGCCGTTCCAGTATCCGATGTTGTGCCTGCACTCGCCGCCGGGCGTGCTCCAGTTGGACACCTCGTACCAGTCGAAGCCAGCCGCCGACAGCCGCGCGTCGAGCAACTCGTAGCGCTGCGCGAGCACGTCGCCGTCGGGGGCCGCGACTTCGCCGCGCCGCACCCGGCGCGCCAACGCCGTCCCGTCCTCGACCACCAGCGCGTAGCCGGACACATGGTCAACGCCGGCGTCGATCGCGGCGTCGACGGAACGGCGCAGGTCGTCGTCGGACTCCCCCGGCGTGCCATAGATGAGGTCGAGGTTGACGTGGTCGAAGCCGGCGCCGCGGGCTTCGCGCGCCGCATCGAGCGCGCGGCCGGGTGAATGCACCCGGTCCAGCACCGCCAGCACGTGCGGGGCGACGGACTGCATGCCAAGCGAGACCCTGGTGAACCCGGCCGCGCGCAGCTGCTCGAACAACTGCGGGGAGGTGGACTCGGGGTTGGCTTCCGTCGTGACCTCGGCGTCCTGGGCCAGCGGGAAGTGCTCCCGCAGAGCGTCGAGCACCGCCGCCAGGCCGCTGCCGCCCAGCATCGAGGGCGTCCCGCCCCCGACGAACACCGTGTTCACGGCGGGTGGCATGCGCAACCGCTGTGCGGCCAACGCCAGCTCGGCGCGCAGAGCCTCCAGCCATCCGTCGGGGTTCGCGCCGCCCAGCTCGGCGGGCGTGTAGGTGTTGAAGTCGCAGTAGCCGCAGCGCGTCGCACAGAACGGCACGTGGACATAGATGCCGAACGCCCGACCCGGGTTTGCGGAAACCCCAGGTAAGTCGGCGGGTGCAGCACGAACCGTCATATCACCAAGTGTTACGCAGCCGACGCCGGCCAGATCGCGCAGCTTCCAGCTGGCAGGGGTGCCGATGGGGTACCAGCGGTGACGACATACCGCAAAACGAGCGGGATTCTGGCTTTACGAGTGCCATTTAGCGGCCACCAGATGAGGAGGTATCCATGCGCACCAGATAACCCTGTACGTGCATAGAGCGGACAGCACTTTTACTCACCACGAGCGCAAATCTGTCCCGGTTAGGGCAGTGGTCGGTCTCCGTGGCACAATTGGCGACGTGACCGCCGCCCGCAGCTTCCAGCACCGTGTTGCGTTGGTGGCGCGGCGGCATGTCGACTTCAAGCGCGTTTGTACCTGTTGTTGTCTGCCTTGATGCGTTGATCTTGGACCCAGCCCACCCCCGAACTTTCAGCTGGCCGCCGGATCTGCGCCGCCGGACAGCCCACCGGTGAGAACGCGCGGTCTGAACGCCGGCTCCAAGAAGGAGCCACACCACCCATGACGGAAACCCCAACCAAACGCCCGCCGAAGCGCAAGGGCGAAGGCCAGTGGAAGCTGGGCTATCGCGAGCCGCTCAACCCGAACGAGCAGGTCAAGAAGGACGACAACCCGCTCAACGTGCGCGACCGCATCGAGAACATCTACGCCGTTCGCGGCTTCGACAGCATCGACAAGCAGGATCTGCGCGGCCGGATGCGCTGGTGGGGCCTTTACACCCAGCGCGAGCAGGGCTACGACGGCACCTGGACCGGCGACGAGAACATCGACGTGCTCGAGGCCAAGTACTTCATGCTCCGCGTGCGCTGCGACGGCGGCGCCCTCTCGACGGCCGCGCTGCGCACGCTGGGCGAGATATCCGCGGAGTTCGCGCGCGACACCGCCGACATCTCCGACCGCGAGAACGTGCAGTACCACTGGATCCAGATCGAGAACATGCCGGAGATCTGGAAGCGGCTCGACGCGGTCGGGCTGCAGACCACCGAGGCGTGCGGCGACTGCCCGCGCGTCGTCCTCGGTTCGCCGCTGGCAGGCGACTCGGTGGACGAGGTGCTCGACGCCACGCCTGCGATCGACGAGATCGTGCGCCGCTACATCGGCAAGCCGGAGTACTCGAACCTGCCGCGCAAGTTCAAGACCGCGATCTCGGGCCTGCAGGACGTCTGCCACGAGGTCAACGACGTCGCGTTCATCGGCGTCAACCATCCCGAGCACGGCCCGGGCCTGGACCTGTGGGTGGGCGGCGGCCTGTCCACCAACCCGATGCTGGGTCAGCGGGTCGGTGCCTGGGTGCCGCTGGATGAGGTGCCCGACGTGTGGGAGGCCGTGGTGTCGGCGTTCCGCGACTACGGCTACCGGCGGCTGCGCTCCAAGGCGCGGCTGAAGTTCCTGATCAAGGACTGGGGTGTCGAGAAATTCCGTCAGGTGCTCGAGGACGAATACCTGGGCCGCAAGCTCATCGACGGCCCGGCACCCGAGCCGGTCAAGCATCCGAGCGACCACGTCGGCGTGCAGAAACTCAAGAACGGTCTCAACGCCGTCGGTGTCGCGCCGATCGCCGGGCGGGTGTCCGGCACCATCCTGACGAAGGTGGCCGACCTCGCCGCGGCCGCGGGTTCGGACCGGATTCGGTTCACCCCGTACCAGAAGTTGGTCATCCTCGACGTCCCCGATGAGAACCTGGCCAAGCTCGTCGAACAGCTCGACGCGTTGGGACTGCCGTCGCGGCCGTCGGCCTGGCGGAAGAACCTGATGGCCTGCACCGGCATCGAGTACTGCAAGCTGTCATTCGCCGAGACCCGCAACCGGGCTCAGGTGCTCGTGCCCGAGTTGGAGAAGCGGCTCGAGGACATCAACGCGCAGCTCGACGTGCCGATCACCGTCAACATCAACGGCTGCCCCAACTCGTGTGCCCGCATCCAGGTCGCCGACATCGGGTTCAAGGGTCAGATGGTCGACGACGGCGACGGGCCGGTCGAGGGCTTCCAGGTGCACCTGGGCGGCAGCCTGGGCCTGGACAGTGGATTCGGCCGCAAGTTGCGCCAGCACAAGGTGCTCTCCACCGAGTTGGGCGACTACATCGACAGAGTTGTTCGGAATTTCGTGAAACAACGCGAGCAGGGTGAGCGTTTCGCTACGTGGGCAGTCCGAGCAGACGAGGCGGATTTGCGATGACAGATGTGATTACCCAGGCAGAGTTGCAAGACCTGGCCGAGCGCGGCGCAGTCGAACTCGACGGCGCCGACGCCGACGAGCTGCTGCGCTGGACCGACCAGCACTTCGGCGGCAATTACATCGTGGCATCCAACATGCAGGACGCGGTGCTCGTCGACCTCGCCGCCAAGGTGCGCCCAGGCGTGGATGTGCTGTTCCTGGACACCGGCTATCACTTCGTCGAGACCATCGGGACTCGTGACGCCGTCGAGGCGGTGTACGACATCAACGTGGTCAACGTCACGCCCGAGAACAACGTGGCCAAACAGGACGAGCTCTACGGCAAGGATCTGTTCGCGCGCGAACCGAACGAGTGCTGCCGGATGCGCAAGGTAGAGCCGTTGAGCAAGGCATTGCGCGGATACTCCGCATGGGTGACCGGCATCCGTCGGGTCGAGGCGCCGACACGCGCCAACGCGCCGCTGATCAGTTGGGACAAGGCTTTTGGATTGGTGAAGATCAACCCGCTGGCCGCGTGGACCGACGAGGACATGCAGGACTACATCGATACAAACGGTGTGTTAGTCAATCCCCTTGTGTTCGAAGGCTATCCGTCGATCGGCTGCGCGCCGTGCACCGCGAAGCCGGCCGAGGGCGCTGACCCGCGCAGCGGCCGCTGGGCGGGCCTGTCCAAAACGGAATGCGGTCTGCACGCCTCGTGACTCGGTTCGCTCCCGCCCAATCCCACCCGCCACTCGTCCTGACGGCGCACGGCAGCGCCGATCCGCGGTCGGCGGCATCGGCACACGAGGTGGCGCACACCATCCGAATGGTGCGACGCGATGTCGATGTGCGGGTGGCGTTCTGTGAGCAGAACACCCCCAACCTCCGAGATGTGCTCGCAGGATCTCCCCGCAATGCAGTCGTGGTGCCGTTGCTTCTCGCGGATGCCTATCACGCCCGCGTCGACATCCCCACGATGATCGGCGAATCGGGTTCCGCTGCGCGGCAAGCCAACGTCCTCGGTGAGGACGACAGGCTCGTTCACGTCCTGCGTCAGCGCCTCGCCCACGCCGGGGTGTCGCAACTCGACCCCGATGTGGGCGTTCTCGTCACGGCAGTGGGTTCCTCTCGCCCCCAGGCCAATGCGCGAACGGCGTCGGTCGCCAAGTACCTCGTGCAAAACACCCGCTGGACGGCGACCATCGCGTTTGCCACGGGGCCGCACCCCTCGCTCGCAGAGGCCGCCGACCTCCTGCGAGACCGCGGTGCCACCCGATTGGTCATCGCGCCCTGGTTCCTCGCCCACGGACGGATCACCGATCGCGTCGCTGAATACGCACGCGCCAACGGGATTGCGATGGCCGGACCGCTCGGACCGCACAGGTTGGTGGCCGAGACGGTGCTGGATCGCTTCGATCAGGCACTTGAGGGCCGGGCGGCGGCCTGAGCCGATGCGTGCCGGGCTGCTGCGCGCGCTGGTCATCGTCGCAATGATTGCGACGGGATGCGCGAATCGATCTTCTTCTCTGCCGCTCAAGCCACTCGGTGATATCTCGCTTCCTGGGGACAATTCGCGGTTCGACTACGCGAGTCTCGATGCGCAACGCGGATTGTTGTATGTCGCGCATCTCGGTGCCAGCGGCGTCGTCGAGATCGACGTGAACGCCGGGCGGGTGGTTCGGACGATACCGAATGTGTCTCAGGTGCATGGAGTGTTGGTCGTGGGAACGCTCGGGCGGGTATTTGTCACGGCGACCGGCACGAATCAGGTGGTCGCGCTCGATGAGAACACCGGCGCCGAGATCGGACGCGCGCCGACGGGGGCATATCCCGACGGTTTGGCGTACGACCCACGCCGCAACGCGATCTGGACCACCAACGAAACCGCGGGCACGGAAACCGTTGTCGACGCCGCGACCTTGCAGCCACGCGGCACCGTCGATCTCGGCGGCGAGGTGGGAAACGTCAGCTACGACTCGACTGGCGATCGCATGCTGGTGGCAGTGCAGGGCCGTAACGAAATGGCCGTCATCGATCCCGCCGCGATGACGGTCCAAAGGCGCGTGGCGCTAGCTGGTTGCGACCATCCGCACGGGCTGACCGTCGATCCAGCCAACGGGTTGGCATTCGTGGCGTGCGATCAAAACGCCATCCTGGCGACTGTCGACGAAACCACCTGGCGCGTAGTCGGTACCAACCGTGTCGGTGACGATCCAGATGTGCTCGCGTACGACGCCGCCGCCCGTCGGCTGTATGTGGCCGCCGAAAGTGGCACCGTGACTGTTCTCGACCACCGTGACAGCGCACTGGTCCCGATCGGCTCGGGACACCTGGCCGACGGCGCGCATGTAGTCGCCGTGGACCCGAACACGCACCGGAGCTACTACCCGGTGCCTGAAGGCGCCAACGGGCATCCGGCGCTGCTCGTCCGTGCGGCCACCAGTTGATCGCCGAGCGGCCAGCTGACGGTCAAGAGGCATCTATTTGAACGGAAACCCGAAACCCACCCTTCAGGTGCCGCGCTGCGGCCGAATCTGCCTCCCATCACGGTGTGAGAACGAGACGCCCACGCACGCCACCCTTTTCGAGCCGGGCATGCGCCCGCGCCGCATCGTGCAGGGCGTAGGTCTGCGCGACGCGAAGGGTCAGTTTCCTTTGTTCCGCCAGGGCGACCAGCTCGCCGAGGCGGCCGCCGTCAGCTTCGACCTGAACTGAGGACACCTGGATTCCCCGTTCGGGCGACGGCACGGACGTAGGGATGGTGGTGACGAAGGAGCCTTCGTCGCGAACCGCACCCAGCACCGCCTCGGCGAGTCCGGCGGCGTCCAGGACCGCATCGACGGGCCCGCCTGCCGCGTCGCGGATCGCAGCGGCCTGGTCGTCCGAGCGTGGCACGAACGTCGCCGACAAGCCACGGACGAAACCCTCGTCCTGCGCGCCCGCGACCGCGTACACCAACTGTCCATGGTGCACGGCCAGCTCCGTTGCGAAGGCGCCAACGGCACCGGCCGCGCCGATGATCGCGACGGTGTGGGTGCCCTCCTGCAGTTGGCCCAGCGCCTGGGCAGCGGTCATTGCGTTCAGAGGGAGAGTCGCTGCTTCGGCCCAACTGGCCCCCCGCGGTGCGGCGGTGAGTTCTGCGGCATCCAGGACGGCGAACTCCGCCTGCGTACCCGCCAGACTGCGCAACCAAACCGTCAGCCCCACCACCGGGTCGCCCGGTCGGAACGTGCTGACGTCGCGCCCGATCGCATCAACTGTCCCCGCCACGTCCCACCCGAGGACATAGACAGGGCGAGCAGGCAGAAGAGCGGAGAAGAACCCCACTCTGGTCGCCAGGTCGACGGGATGGACGGCGGCGGCCCGCACCTTGACGCGGACCTGGCCGGTGCCAGGTTCGGGCACCGGGACATCGGCCACGCGAATGGCGTCTGGGCCTCCGAAGGTGCTGACGGTGACGGCCTGCATGGATCCTCCTTTGGTGGTTTCGAACTCTTGCCCTACCGACGGTAGGAGCTCTAGTCTCTAGGAGAAAGTAGGTACCCAAGAGTGCCTATGGTACGGAGAAGACCCCATGGCGACTCGCACCGCAAAACAGCTTCGACAGCAGGCCAAACAGGACTACGACGCCTTCCTGGCCGAATGTCCCACTCGACACTTGTTGGAGTCGCTAAGCGACAAATGGATGGGCCTCGTGCTCGGCGCGCTGGGCGACGCTCCCAAACGCCACAGCGAGCTGGCTCGCCGTATCGCGGGGGTGAGCCAGAAGATGCTTACCCAGACGCTGCGCACGCTTGAGCGCGACGGCCTCGTTACGCGCACCGTCACCCCGTCGGTGCCAGTGCGCGTCGACTACGAGCTGACGGCGCTTGGCCGCACCCTGCTGCCCGTCGTGGTCGGCATCAAGGATTGGGCGGAGGCGCACATGGACGAGGTCAATGCCGCCCGCAAGGTCTACGACGAGGCGCGCAACGCCGCGGTAGCGGCTGGATAGGGCCCAGAAGCTCAGGCCTTCGTCAGCGCCTCGCTGTCATCGGCCTTGTCGGCCCGCGGTATTTCGGTGCCGCCAGGCAACGGTGGAACCCGGGTGGCACGCACGTACACGGTGTCGCCTTCCTTCAGCCCCAACGCCTCGGCGTCGCCGCGGGTGATCTGCGCGGTGAACGGCGTATGGTCAGCTGCGCTGGTCAGTTCCACGCGAACCTCGAAGCCCAGCATCACAATTCGATCTATCGTCGCGCGCACCACACCAGTGGCCTGGACCGAATCATCACTGGACGCGATCGCCATCTCGGGGTTGCGGCCGACGCGAATGTCATGCGGGCGAACCAGTGTGCCGTTGAGCGAAGACACAGCCCCCAGGAACGACATCACGAACGCATTGGCGGGCGCGTCGTAGACGTC
>JAVRPG010000911.1:0-4326 GCA_032162325.1 Mycobacterium sp.
CGCCGCGGTCAACGCGGACCTCACGATCGCGGTCAGCCTGTCGGGCAGCGAGGCCGGCGGCCGCTATGAGCCCACCGAGTCCGAGCCGCGGGCGACGACAGAATGGTTGAGCCGGATGTGGCGCAGCCCACCGCGTTGTTCGAGTCCAGCCGCTCCGTCGCACCTCCAGATGAGACAGCCGGCGCCGAGGACCTGGTCGAAGCGTCCAAGGAGGACGTGGTGCCCAGGCTGGGCAGCTTCGAGGTGATGAACCGCACCATCGACATCGCGCAGGCGGCGCTCGCGCGCCACACCTTGGCCGCCTATCCCCCCGACGTGTTGGTCGAGGTGCCGCGCAGCGCCTGCCGCAGCCTGGAGTTCTACCGCGCAGCCGAGGTGATCGACGTCGGCCGCGAGCTGGCCGCTGCCGTGCTCGACGAGCTCGAAAAGCGAACGCCGGGAAGCTGATTCAGGCACCGAGGAAGCCGGTGACCGCAGCGGCAATCCGCCGGCCTTGCTCGCGACCGGCCAATGCGGAGGGTTTCCGGCATGCAGGGTCGAGCGGGTTGGGTCCGAACGCGGCGATCGACTCGTCGTCGGCGAACACACCGAACGCCGACGAGCCGTACGCCTCGATCTCTTCGGCCGCGCCGCCGCCGAACGGCGACGGTGCCGATCGGCCCGACGGCACCAGCACCACCGCGACATCGCAGTCGTTCGCCAGGGCCATGTTGACGCTGCTGCCGACGCCGCCGTCCATGTAGCGGCGCTCTCCGATCGTCACCGGCGGCCACACGCCCGGCACCGCGCAGCTGGCGGCGACCGCGTCGACCAGAGCGACGCCCGAGTTCTGATCGAACGTGACCAGCTCGCCGGTGGCGGTGTCGATCGCGGAGATGCGCAGCACCCGGTCCGGCCAGTCGTGGGACGGCAGGCGCTCCGCGATCACGTTGCGGCGCACCGCTTCGGTGACCGTCTGCGTCGACAGCGCCACCGCGCCGATCTTCTGGAGCTTCTCGGCCTTCGTCGCGTTGGGTATCAGCATCGCGGTAATGAACAGCTCGGTGATCTCGTCGACGCCGACCCCCGGGTTGAGCTCGGTCGACGACGCGGCGGTCTGCCGATCGAACAGGACGTCGAGCGCCAGTCCGCTGCCCAGTTGGGCGGCGACCGTCGAACCGGCGGAGGTGCCGACCAGTACGTCGACATCCAGCAGGGCTTTGGCTGTCTCGGGCGTCTCGTCGGCGATGCCCCGCAGAATGCCCGTCTCCCACCCGATGCCCGCCAGCCCTCCACCGGCCAGCACCAGCGCTCGTTTCGTTGCCACGGCAGCGAGTGTGCCAGGCCGCCGTTAGAGTCCATTCATGCGCACTCCAGTGGCGCTGGTCGCCGCCGTCGCCGGCGCACTGATCGGGTTCGCGCCCGCCGCACCCGCCGAGCCGCCCGCGCCACCGGCGCCGATCATCCCGCCGCCGGTACAGCCCGCCAACATCGGCGAACTGAAGATCGAAGCCACGCAGTATTACGAAAGCGGTGCGTATCTCACCGACCTGCAGCAGGCCGCCGCACCGGCGATCGCGTGGATCAACGAGGAAGCGCCGCGGGTGGACCGGCCCGCGGTGGTGTTCGACATCGATGAGACCGCGCTGTCGAACTGGGAAGCCATCAAGGCCAACGACTTTGGTCGCGTCATCGACGGACCATGCAACAGGCTGCCACAGGGCCCGTGCGGTTGGCTGGCATGGGACCTGCGCGCGCAGTCCACGGTGATCCAGCCGACGATGGACATCTTCAACACGGCGAAGGACCGCGGCACGGCGATCTTCTTCATCACCGGCCGCAACGAGCCTCAGCGTGCGGCAACCGAACGCAATCTGCAGGCCGTCGGCTACACCGGCTACACCCAGTTGATCATGGAACCGACTGGCGCCCATTATGTTTCGGCCGCCGACTTCAAGACGTCGCAGCGTGCTCAGATCGAGCAGCGGGGCTGCACCATCATCGCCAACGTCGGCGACCAGCCATCCGACCTCGACGGCGGATTCGCCGAACGGACCTACCTATTGCCGGACCCGTTCTACCGGATCCCCTGACTGCGCCCAAACCGACGTTCGGGCGCAAAAGTTCGAGAGAAGTCGTGCAAAACGTCGATCTCGGCGCAGCTGATCACGCCACCGAGGCGTGCTGGGACGCCGCGGCCTGCGCGGTCAGGTCTTCGTGGCGCAGTTGATGTTTGGGCGGGTCGGGGAACGCGATGCGACGGTCGATCTGCAGGTCGGCGTCAACGTGCACCAATTCCCCCGGCGGGAGCAGCTGCCAGTCATCGTCGTCCATAGGTTCGCTGGCGAACAACACCGACGCATCGGAGGTCAACTGCTCGGAGTGGGCGGTGATGCGGTCACTGCGCATCCGCAGCCGCCTGTCATCGATGTCGCGGCGGTCAAGCAGGTACAGCTCGTGGGTTTCCGGATAGCGCAGCGCCCACATGTCGGTCGAGGTACTCAGCAGCATGTTGACCGCGAAGATCGGCACGGTCTCGGCGAGCCAGCCGACTGCGTCGACGATTCCGGCGCCGACGTCGCCATTGTGTCGTCGGATGCAAGCGGTGATCAACGCGAAGATCCGTTCAGAGTCCGTGTCGCCCTGCACCAGATCGTCGACGCCGAGCTCGCGCAGCCGCGCGTCGACCACGTCGAGGCCCGTCACCACGCCGTTGTGCGCGAAGATCCGGTCGTCCTGCAGAAATGGGTGGGTGTTGCGCAGTTCCAGCGCGGCGCTGGACGAGTAGCGGACGTGTGCGATGAACGTCGTACCAGTCACCTCGTGTGCTTCGGCCGCGAATTGGCTGTCCTGCCACGCGGCGATCGGCTGCTTGTAGAGGACCGGCTTACCGTCGGCCTCGAACACCCCGAGCCCGGTGCCGTCGGGATTGCGCTTGCTCTGCTCGACGAGATTGTCGGGCGCCTCGAGCAGCCAGAAGGTCGCGGTCACCGCCCGCCGGTCGGCGTGCAGACCGAACAGCCGGCACATAATGCGATGGTAGCGTGGCGGCGAAGGGAGCGAAATGGTTGACACCATGAGGGCCGAGCGATTCTATGCAGAATCCAAAACCATTGCCGTAGAAGATGTTCCGATCCCTGAGCCGGGACCCGGCGAAGTGCTCGTGAAGGTGGCGTACTGCGGCATCTGTCATTCCGACCTCAGCCTGATCAACGGCACGTTTCCTTCGCAGCGGCCCGTGGTGACCCAGGGCCACGAAGCGTCGGGAACCATCGCCAAGCTCGGCCCCGACGTCACCGGCTGGGCCGAAGGCGATCGCGTGATCGTCGCTGCGGGCCGGCCGTGCACCGCCTGCCCCAACTGCCGCCGCGGCAACATCGCGAACTGCCTGCGGATCCAGTTGATGGCGTTCGCCTACGACGGTGCATGGGCGGAATTCACCGTCGCGCAGGCGGTCGGCCTGACCCGCGTCCCCGACAACGTCCCGCTGGAGCAGGCGGCGATCCTCGCCGACGCGGTGTCGACGCCGTTCGGCGCCGTGGTGCGCACGGGCAAGGTCGGCATCGGCGAATCGGCCGGCGTCTGGGGCGTCGGCGGAGTCGGAACGCACATCGTGCAACTCGCGCGGCTGGTCGGCGCCGTGCCGGTGATCGCGGTCGACATCAAGCCAGAAGTCCTCGATCGCGCCGTCGAACTCGGCGCCGATTACGCGTTCGATGCCCGCGACGAAGGGCTCCGAGACAAGATCGCCGATATCACCGGCGGGCGGATGCTCGATGTGGCGTTCGACGCGGTCGGCCTCAAGTCGACGTTCGAGCAGGCCCTCGACAGTGTGACGGTCGGCGGGCGTCTGGTCAGTGTGGGGATGAGTGCCGAGTCTCCGAGCGTTGGACCAACCAGTATGTTCGGACTCACGCAGAAGCACGTGCTCGGCCACCTCGGGTATCAGAACGTCGACATCGAAACACTCGCGACGCTTGTGTCACGGGGTCGGCTGGACCTGTCCCGGTCCATCAGCGACATCGTTTCCCTCGACGACATCAGGGTCGGCATCGAGAAGCTGGAACGCCAGGACGGCAACCCCATCAGGATTCTGGTGAGGCCGTGACCGACGAGCTCAAGGGCCGTGTCGCATTGCTCACGGGTGCGTCCGGCGGCATCGGCAAGGCCATTGGATACCGCCTTGCCGACCAGGGCGTCGACCTGTGCCTGTCCTACGCCCGCCACGCCGACGACGCCGAGGCCGTTGGCGCCTATGCCCGCGAGTTGGGCAGGCGCGTCACGGTCGTCGCGGCCGACATGTCCGATCCAAAGGCGCCGACCGAGCTCGTCGCACACGCGAACGAC
>JAVRPG010000912.1:0-4108 GCA_032162325.1 Mycobacterium sp.
GTAGAACAGCCTCAGGTCATCGATGCGCACGGTCCGGTAGCGGGTCGGCATCATGTCGGCTCCTCGAACAGCGGCACTGCCAAACAAATCGCCGTCACGAGGTCGTAGGCGCTCAGTGCGCCATACAGAAGGCTGTCCCGCGGATCGAATCCGAGCACGCCGGGCGCGTGATGAGCAACCTTGAGCGCGCAGACGATAGTCAATGCCGCCCACCCCCATGCCGTAAGTGCGCTGAAGACGAACGCTGCCCGTCGTCCGAGGCAGGCCAGCAACGCCAGCGCCCCCACGGTCAAGAGGAGCCCCGCGTGCAGCGGCGTCACCTTGAGACCGAGCATTGGTATGCCGTCCGCGCCGAAGCGGGTGTAACCCATCGAGCAGGCCAGCGCGACGCCGCCGAGCACGCCGAGGGCCAGCCCCTCGACCACCAACAACCCTTGACCCAGACGGAAGCGCAAGCGAGCGCGTTCGCCTTCTCGCCGTTTCGTGTCCGCGGCACGTCGCACAAGGGAATCGTTCATCGGGGTGACGGATATCCGCGCGGGCTGTTGCATGCCCTTGCCTCCAACGTCATCCATGCCCTTCAGCCTGCCGTGAAGCGGCGGATTACGGGTTCAACGCAAGCCAATTGGCAGCGGATGCGCCGCATGTCCACAACAAACTGCTAGACGCGCCGAAAGAAGACATGCGGCAGAAATTTAGTTCGCTGAGTGGGAAGCGGTATGGTCAGGACCGATGCGTCGCCGATTGAAGCAAACGATGGCAGTCGGGATCCTGTTGCTGGTCCCGGCGAGCGGCTGCAGCTCGCAGTCGCACCCGGCGACGACGTCCATCACGGTGTTCGCGTCGTCGGCGATGATCAAGAGCCTGACTGCGATCGGTAAACAGTTCGAGGCTGAAAACCCCGGGACTTCAGTAGAGTTCATCTTCGCGAGCTCGTCGGACCTCTCGGCGGAGTTGTCGGACGGCAATGACGCGGACGTGTTCGTATCGGGTGACCACGACAACATGTCAGCCATCGCAAACGCCGGCCTGATTGCTTCAACTCCGGTGCCGATTGCGGCGAACAGCCTGGTCATCGCCACAGCCCCGGGCAACCACGACAATCTCGCGTCGTTCGCGGACCTGGCCCGCCCGGGTATGCGTGTGGCCGTATGCGGGGGGCCCGGCGCCTGCGGGTCGGCAACACGGCGCCTCGAGGACCGCACAGGGGTGCAGCTTCACCCGCAAAACATCGACACGACGGGCAGTGACATCCTCAAGGACGTCACGAGTGGGAAGGTCGATGCTGGTCTGGTGTTCAATACCGACGCACTGAGCGTCGGGGACAACGTCTCATGGTTCGAATTTCCCGAGGCCGCCGACGCGGCGGTTACGTCATGGATTGCGCCGATGAAGAATTCAGATCGGCCTGAACTCGCGACGAAGTTCATCCAGGATGTCACGGGTGCCTCTGGCCGAAAAGTCTTCGCCGACGACGGCTTCACCGAACCGAACAAGGGGTTCGCGGGCTAGCCGAGCGCTGCGAGGCGGGCCACCAGGTGTAGTGACCCGCCTCGAATTATATTGGCTCACAGTGGAATCCACTGGCCGAGGAACCAGAAGCCCCAGCCGTTTCCGTCACCGGAGGGCACCGGGTTCACCTGCTGGCCCATCCAATTGAAGGGCTGGTGATCGAATCGGCCCTGGTCGACACCGCGACCGTGCCAGTCGACAGGGGCGGGCCCACGGTCGTCTCGATGGTCGTCTCGATGGTCACCGCATGACGGGGCACCTGGATGGTCGCATCCCTGCCAGGGATCTGCACTGGCCGTTCCGGGGCCGACGCCGAACAGTCCTGCAACACCGATTCCGGCTGCCAGTGCTGATGCGGATAAGGCACGCTTGAAAGTCATTTTCTCACTCCGTTTCTCGTCGATGTGGCAGTCCTTGCCACATGCGGAGTGACGCTAGGGTGCGGACATTGTCAGGCTCTGTGGTGGCCATGTGCGCGGGCTGTGCAAGCGGTTACAGATCGACAACCATTTGCTATCAACGGGATTGAGGAAGCTTTGGCTACGCCCGTCGACGCTGGTCGACGACTGATGCGTGATCGCATGCGCTCATCAGCTTCATTTCCGTCAAACGTTGAGGTAGGGCGTCGACCTGCTGCGCGAGCACATCGCGGATGCCTTTTTCGTCCAGCATTTGCCCGTCGTCGCGATCGATCCGGATCAGGTCCTGGCCGACGACGTCCATCAAGGCTTCGACCAGGGCCTGGCGATCGCGGTGGCCGTCCAGTAGCGGTAGGAGGTAGCGATCCACCGCCGACAGGGGCAGCAATTCGTGCCAGTGGTTGAAGACAAACGCGTCGGCGTCCTCACGGGTCAGTTCGGCCATGCGCCTGGCCGCCTCGTTGAGTCGAACCGGCGTGCACGCGGGCTCCGGTAACACCGGAGCGAGCCGGTATCGCGCCTGTCCCTGAATGATTAGGCACTCGAGAAGGTCGTCGATGCGTGCCTCAAAGTCGGGCGCAGCTTCGATTCCAACGCGAGCCAGACGTGCGCGCGCCGCATCCACCAGCTCCTGCCACGATAGCGTCCACGGCCAGCGGTCAGTGAGCGCATCAATGGCCGCCTTAAGCCCGGCGTCACAGGTGGCGACACTGCTTCCGTCTGTGTCACCGTACTGCTGGCTGGAATCATCGAGTCGAGTTCCTCCAGCGACAGGGGGCAACGACGCGGCGAAATGCATTTGGCGGCAGCGGATTCGGTCCAATGTGCGACTGATTTGGGGTGTGCGTTCGGCGTGTACAAGCAGCGTCTGGCGGAAATGCCGGTTGACGACGAAGTCAAGGTGCTGCTCGAGGAGTATTTGATGGTCTGCGTAATCGAGCAGGTGATCAACCACCGTCGGTCCATAGTTGCGGGCGAACGTGTACTCAGGCTGGGCCTCGGCGAGATAGTCCAAACCGTGCACCCGAGCGCGATCAACAAAGGCGCGGAAGTAGCACGGCGCGTTGAATATCTCCAGTTCCTCGTGCAGAAGGTAGTAGTCGCCGGCTGTGGCGGCAATCAGCTGATAATCGTCTAGTGCCCTGGCCAGTACGCTGTCGGGCTGGGCCACCTGGTGCAGGAAGCCGACCATGCTGCGCGCGCGGCGCACCTTCTCGTCAATCGTCGCGCTGTCGCCGACGCTCAGGAGCATCGCGTCGCGCACAATCTCCTTGGCCTTCCAGCCGGGATACGTGTTGTAGCCGACGTACGCCACACCGGCGGGGGAGAGCAACTGGCCGCAGGCAGCCAGGATCGCCTCCTGCACCTCGTGTGGCACCCAGCTGTACACCCCATGACAGATGATGAAGTCGAACTGCCCCACTGCCGCGAGGTCGAGATGCGCGATATCGCCGTGCATCAGCTCAACGTTGTCAAGCCCTAACGCGCGGACCCGTCGGCGGCCCTCGTCTATGTGCACCTGCGACAGATCGATGCCCACCGTGCGCGCCAGCGGATGCGTCGCCGCAAAGGGGATCAGGTTGCCTGCAGCCGCACAACCGATTTCGAGGACCCGGGCGCGGGCCACGTCGGGTGGATCCAATCCGAACGCCCACGCGATCGCGGCAAGTTGTCCAGGTGCCGATTGTGGGTGTGCGTACGATTCGTACGGCGCTTCGTCATAGGCAGCACGCACGTCGTCGACCGCACTCTGCCCGGGCCGGGATCGTGCGCTGGCCGTTCGCATTGCCTCAAGGTCGCCTTCGGTGTCCGGCTGACGGATCATCCGTCGATGGTTACGAATTCAAGTTGTGACCAACACCTTTAGGCGATGTGAGTTTGCCGTGACGGCGCATTGAGCTGGTAGTTTCATGGGCATTGCCCGTTGTTCACGCATCCGGCTGCCGCAGTCGCTTTCAAGGTGGGCGAGGCGACGGACGTCGCGAGGGTCGCCGCCGGCGGAGCAGCAGTCGCCGTGGCACCCATGCTCATGGCCGTCGGGTCGACCTTCATCGTCGGAACAGTGGGAGATACATACGCCGTTCCGGTCGCCGAATCTCCGGATCCCCCAGCGACATTCTGCGGACTCGGAGCACCCGGATGCGTGAGGACCAGGATGACGGACGCAATGATTGCGC
>JAVRPG010000913.1:0-10166 GCA_032162325.1 Mycobacterium sp.
CGGTCAGCTCCAGTCCCGTCGACGACGGTCCCGCCGGTGATCTTCAGGTCGTACATCGTGCCTCCTCAGACCAGGCCGGTGGCGTCGAATATCCACGACATGTCGGCGTTGAGCAAGTTCTCCACCCAGTTTGGCGGGGCGCAGTTGGTCATAGTCGCCATGTCCCAATAGTCCTTCCACAGCGTGATCTTCCCGTTCTCCACGCGGTGCACGGTGACGAAGCGGTTGACCGCGGATTCGCCTGTGGGCCAGCGCCATTCCTCGTGGTGCTCGTACATGACGTCCGCGCCGTTGGTCAGCATCAGGCCGGGGAAGTTCTCGTAGGACTCGAGCTGTGCGAGCCCGATCTTGAGTCGTTTGACGATGTCCTCGGGTCCGCGGGCGGCCGCGGTCGGGCCGACCGGCATGTCGAGGTAGATGCAGTCGTCGGACAGGAATGTTTTCAGCTCATCCCAATCCCGTGCCGACAGTGCCTTCCACATGCCAAAGACCGTATCCTCAACTGACACTTGCCAACTCACTTTCTTGCGCCGTGACCGCAGGCGCCTTGTGCGCGGCCCGCAGGAACCGGCCGGTCCGCTGCTTACCGACGAGGTCGGTCGCATTGCCGTCGAGGAACACCGCACGTCCGCCGACCAACACGGCGGTGACGGTGTCGTCGTTGCGGTTGACCATGCGGGACAGACCGCCGTACTGATCGACACAATCCTCGGCGTAGTCGTCGAGCGCCCCGTCGAGCCGTTCGGGGTCGATGACGACGAGGTCGGCCCGGTCGCCGATGCGCAGATGGCCCGCGTCGATGCGGTACCAGTCGGCGAGCTCACCGGTCAGCCGGTGCACGGCCTGCTCGATGGTCATGAACGACTTACCGGCCTTCTCGGCGTCCTGCACGTGCCGCAGCAGCCGCAGGCCCATGTTGTAGAACGCGAAGGTGAGCGCCGGCATCCGAGAAGCCCATCTGGATGCCGGAGTCGCGCGCCAGCTTCTTGAGCACCTCTGGCCGGTGGTTGGAGATCGTCGTGCGCCACCGCAACGCCCTGCCGTGCTCGAGCACCAGGTCCAGGAACGCGTCGACGGGGTGCAGGCCGCCGCGGTCCTGGCCGACTTCGCCGAACGACTTACCGATCACTGCAGCGTCAGGGCAGTCGACGATTTCGGCGTCGAAGAAGTCGCGGTGCCACACCCGGACCCCGAACTTGCTCGCGTACTCCTTGCGGAATCCGCGGCGATACGACTCGTCGCGCATCAGTTCGTTGCGTTCCACTTCGTCTCGCAGGTGCAGTGCCGCTGCGCCTGCGCCGAACTCCTCGAAGACCACCAGGTCGATGCCGTCGGCGTACACCTCGAACGGGACCGGCAGATGCTGCCAACGAAAGTTGCCGCCGAGGCGGTTGATCAGCCGCGCGGCCGGTCCCATGGCCCAGATCGCGTACGGGTTGGCCTTGACATCGGCCGCCGACAGCAGGCTGGTCTTGAGCGGGTTGCGGAAGAAGCCCAGCGACTGGACGATCTGCGAGCCGAGGTTGAACGGGTTCTGAATGTCGGGGCCAGACTGCAGGATCCGGCCGGCGCGCCGCAGCAGGGACTTCAACCGACGCAGCTCACGCGGCTTGGCATACGTCGACGGCAGCGTGCGCGAGCGGCAGACGTCACCGTAGAGCTTGTCGAAAAGCAGTTGCTGCGACGACATTCCGACGAAGCCGGCCTGCAAGGCTTCGGCCAGCCACTTCTCCATCTGGGCCTGCTCGCTCTTAGTCGGGCGTTGGCCCTTCTGTGTGGCCCTGTCCAGGCCCATGGTGGCCGCCCGCATGTCGGAGTGCCCGATGAAGGCCGTCAGGTTGGGGCCGAGCGGTAGCGCCTCGAGCGCTGCGATGTATTCCTCGGCGTTCGTCCAGGTCTTGTGGTCGTCCATGGCGCTGATGACGTGTTCGCGCGGGATCGCCTCGACCCTGCCGAAGATATCGCCGGCGTCCACACCGTTGACGTGGACGGTCGACAGCGAGCACGAGCCGAGCATCACGGTCGTCACGCCGTGGCGTAACGACTCCGACAGCGACGGCCCGTTGAGGACCTCGATGTCGTAGTGGGTGTGGATGTCGAGCATGCCGGGCAACACCCACTTGCCGGTCGCATCGATGACCTGTCGGCAATCCGCGTCGTCGAGGTCGTCTGGCGTGATCGCTACGACGTGGCCGTCACGGATGCCGATGTTGCGCACCGCCGAGGGGGCGCCGGTGCCGTCGAACCAGCGGCCGTCGCGGACGATCGTGTCGTAGGTCACCAAGTCATAGAACAGCGCGTGCTGGCGGGTGTCAACGATATCCATGAACAGATCTGAAGAAATGTCTACTATTGATGCTGACCTGGGGTTATAGCTCCGCCCAGCCGTCCGGCTGGTGGCCATCGATGTCGGTGAAGCCGTACTCGCGGGCCAGCTCGGCGGAGGTGACCGAGCGCTGGTTCCAGCGCGCCCGGTTCTCGTCGGCGGCCATCGCGGCAACACCGCGTCCGACGTAGCGCGGCGATTCCGATACAGCGAATCCCGGCGGAGCGGTGGGGCCGTCGGAACGACCGGGGTCGAGCGCGGTGTGCCAGTTCTCTTCCGTGACGCCCCAGTTGTCGAGCATCATCTCCGAGCGCAGCCAGCCCGGCGTGACGGCGACAGCGGTGGCGCCGAACGGCTCGAGTTCGTGGCCGAAGCTGTAGCCGAGCCTGTTGACCGCGACCTTGGACAAATCGTAGAAGACCGAGATCCGGTAGGTGTCATCGTTGTATTCCTTTGTCCCGTCTGTCACTTCGACGAGCAGTCCGCCGGGCCGCGTAACGAGCAGCGGCAGCAGACTATGGGCGGTGATGAGATGGGTTCCGATGCCGAGCCGAAGTATTCGTAAACCGTCATTGAGGTCGTGTTCCCAGATCGGCCGGTTCCATGTCGGCGGGTGACCCTTGAGCACCTCGGCGCCCCAGATGTCGTTGACCAGGATGTCGATGGCGCCGTGGTCGTCCCGGATGCGATCGGCGAGGGCCCGCACCTGTGCGATGTCGAGGTGGTCGACCTGGATCGGGATGCCTACGCCACCGAGTGAGGTGACCAGTTCCGCTGTCTGCTCGATGGTTTCCGGGCGGTCGTAGTCGGACCCGGAATTGCCGGCGACGCTGCTGCGGCCGGTGCAGATCACTGTCGCGCCGGCCTCGCCGAGCGCCGCGGCGATGCCGCGCCCGGCCCCGCGGGTGGCGCCGGCGACGAGGGCGACGCGGCCGCGCAGGGCATCCGCGTCGGGCGTCCACTCCATGTGATGAGTATTGCGCGGAAGGACAACTGCCAACGCCGATTCAGCTTTCGGCGCATACTCCCGTAGGTGACACCTCTACAGCGCTACATCGCCGAAGAAATTGCCACTGATCACGTCGACGGTTTGTTGTCCAGACGCGAAGCCCTGCGCAGGCTGGCACTGCTGGGGGTGAGCACCGCGGCGGCCACGGCGCTGATCGCCGCGTGCAGCGAGGACAAGAAGCCCACCTCGAACGCCCCGGTGACGTCCAGCGGGCCTGCGACCTCCAGCGCGGCGCCGCCGGGAACGGAGAAGGCCCTGCCCACCACGCCGATCACCTGGGCCGGGCCGCAGGGTGAGCTGCAGGCGGCGTGGGCGGAGGCGCCGAACGCGCGTGGCGGCGTTTTGGTCATCCACGAGAACAAGGGGCTCAACGACTGGGTCCGGTCGGTGGCGGGCCGGTTCGCCGGTATCGGCTACTCAGGACTGGCGATCGACCTGCTGTCCGGGGAGGGCGGGACGGCGAAGTTCACCGACCCGGCGCAGGCCACCGCGGCGCTTGGCAAGATTCCGCCCCAGGAGTTCGTCGCCAACCTCAAGTCCGGTATCGGGGAGCTGGCGCGTCGCGTTGGGGACAAGAAGCTTGCGGTCGTCGGATTCTGCATGGGCGGCGGCCTGGTCTGGCAACTGCTCGCCTCGGGCGAGCCCCAACTTGCCGCCGCGGTGCCGTTCTACGGGCCAGCGCCGGACAATCCCGACTTCTCCGGCTCGAAAAACGTTGCAGTGCTTGGGTTCTACGGAGCTCAGGACCAACGTGTCAACGCCACGGAGCCCGTGGCCAAGGCGGCGCTGGAAAAGGCCGGGCTGGTCCACGAACTCGTTACCGAACCCGACGCCAACCACGCGTTCTTCAACGACACCGGCGACCGCTACAACGCCACCGCGGCCGACGACGCGTGGCGCCGCGTGCAGGACTGGCTCACCAAAAACGTGGGCTAGCGCTCCGCGAGCGACCGCGTTTGTACCCAACTACCCGGCGTGTCGCGGTACAGACACGGTCGCTCGCGCGTGTTCATGACCTGTTTTCCTACTGGTTGGTGTCGCGTTGTTGACCGAACATGCGTGCCGGTTCTGATTCAGCTCATGCGGGTTGTTCAAGTCGCAAACTTCTACGGCCCGCGTTCGGGGGGCCTGCGAACAGCAGTGGATCGACTGGGCGCGGAGTACTGCGCCGCGGGACACGACGTTTTCCTGGTGGTGCCGGGGCGATACTCCGAATGGCGTGAGCTACCCTCGGGCGTCGTCCGTATTTCCTTGCCTGCCAGGCTGATCCCATTCACCGGCGGCTATCGTGCGGTGCTGCCGCGACCGGTCAAGTCCCTGCTCGCACAGCTCTCGCCCGAAGCGCTGGAAGTGTCAGACCGGCTGACCCTGCGATCGCTGGGCGGGTGGGGCCGACGACACGACGTGGCCACCGTCATGATCTCCCACGAACGCCTCGATCGCCTTGTCGGACAGATACTTCCGCCTCGCTTGGCACGTTCGATCGCCGATGCCGCAAACCGCCGCACCGCCGCCAGCTATGACGCCGTGGTCTGCACGACCGCGTTCGCGCGCGAAGAGTTCGAACGCATCCACGCATCGAACGTCCTCACGGTGCCGCTGGGCGTCGACCTCGACCAGTTTCATCCCCGCCGCCGTTCCGCGGCGGTGCGGCAGCGGTGGGTCCGCCCGGGTCAGACGCTGCTGGTGCACTGTGGCCGCCTGTCGGTGGAGAAGCACGCCCACCGCAGCATCGACAGCGTTGCCGCACTGCGCGATTCGGGTGTCGACGCCAAGTTGGTAGTCGTAGGGGAGGGTCCGCTGCGGGCGCGGCTCGAGCGACAAGCCGCAGGACTACCCGTCGACTTCACCGGCTTCATCGGCTGCCGCGACACCGTCGCGACGATTCTGGCGACCGCGGACGTCGCGCTCGCACCCGGCCCTCACGAGACGTTCGGGCTGGCGGCGCTGGAGGCGCTCGCGTGCGGCACACCGGCCGTGGTGTCCCGAACCTCGGCGTTGGCCGAGATCCTCACCACCGACAGCGGCGCCACCGCTGACAACGACCCCGACGCCATCGCGCGCGCGGTCACGTCGATCATCAGCAGGCCGGAACGCCTGCGCCGCAACAGCGCACGCCGCCGCGCCGAACAGTTCACCTGGCCCCGGTCGGCCGCCGGGATGCTCAATGCACTGGGTGCGGGCTAGGCGCCCCGCTAGGTTGGCCGGATGGCCGAGGACACCCACCGAACGAGAAGCCTGTGGTTCGCCCTCCTACTCACACTGGCCAACGGATTCCTGGACGCCCATACTTACTTGGCGCGCGGCGGGGTGTTCGCCAACGTCCAAACCGCGAACGTGATCTTCGGCGCCATCGACACCTCCGAGCGGAAGTTTGCGCTGGCGTTGGCACACGTGTGGCCGCTGCTGGCCTTCATCGCCGGGGTCGCGCTGGCGTCGCACATCAAGTCCGGCCGTGTCGAGCGCATCGTGCCGCGACCGCTGCGGTGGACGATGGCCGTCCAGGCCCTCGCGCTGGCGATCATCGGCTTCGTCCCGGCGTCGGTACCCTACAGCTACGTCACGGTGCCGATCAGCTTCCTGGCGGCTGTGCAGATCGGCCTGTTTCGCAACATCGGCGACCTCGTCTACCTGCCCGTCGCCACGACCGGCAACCTCATGCGCTGCGTCGAAGCGGGATACGACGGATTCGTCGCGAGCGGCCGGCGTCACGCCAGGCGTTCGGGGTCTATGGCGCCCTGATTGTCGCGTTCGCGTTGGGCGCCCTCATCGGCGCCTTCGCCAGTCGGGCGTGGGGAGTGCACGCCATCTGGCTGCCCGCCGGATTCCTGGCCTTCACCCTTTGCCTGTTCATCATCGATGAACGCCATCTGCGGTGAATTACGATCCAGGAATGATCCGGTCGCTGATGGTCCTTACCGCCGCTACAGCGCTGACATTCGCCGGAGCCGCCGCGGTCGCCGGCGCGGAGCCCACGCCACCCCCGCCATGCTCCTACACGCTGTCGCCGCCAGAGGTCGTGCAGCTTTCCGGCACGAACGTGGTCACCGCGACGCTGACGCCGGCCGCCTGCGACCAGTCGGACTCATACCTGCTGGTGGCCTGTGTCCAGTTGCAGGGCAGCGACGGCCCCGGACAGTGTGCCCAGGGCCAAGGGATTCTCCCGGCGCAGGTGTACTACCAGCCATATCGGCCCGGCGCGACGTATGTCTCGACCGGCAGGGGATGTTCGTCGAAGGGGAATCCGCCGCAACCGTTCTGCCGTCCGACGGGCCCCTTCACCGCAACGCTGTAGGCGGCTTCGCCGAAAACGCGTCCGCAAGACGCCGGCGGCGACGAAATTGGTCATCTTGAACCGATTCGGATCGATAAACGTGTCTCTGGCGAGGGTCCAATCGAGAGGGGTCAGCATGAAGAGAGTCGGTTTGTTCTGGGCCGCCATGTGTCTCGCCGCGGCGTTTGCCACGGCGTGCGGCGGATCCAGCACGTCCACACCGGAGAAGGAGAGCGGGACGGCGACTGCGACCGCCAGCCCGACCGCAACGGCAGGACAGACAAGCGGCCCTGCGGCGGCCGCGGCGGCAACCATGACGATCGCGAGCATGAATTTCGGGGCACCCATTACGGTGCCGCCAGGATCCCAGATCGCCATCAAGAACGACGACTCAGCCGAACATTCGGTCACGTCAGACACGGCGGGCAAGTTCGACGTCGACGTCGAGGGCAAGGGGCAGGGCACGCTCACCGCACCGACCGATCCGGGCGAATACGCGTTCCACTGCACTTATCACCCGTCCATGCACGGGACGCTGATCGTCAAGTAGTCGCGGGGGAGAACCGCTCCCATGCCGACTGGCGCGTCATGCCCAACGCCGCGCCGATCCGCGCCCATGACACGCCGCGGTCCCGCAGTTCGTGAACGCGATCGCGGAGTCCGGCGTCGATATTGGCCGCCGACGCCGCGATGAACGGAATCCGTTGCAGTAGTTCGTCATCCGATAATGTGTCCCACTCGGGAAGAGACGGCGGTTCCGCCTTCGTCGCCTCGGCGAGGATATCCACGCACAGGTTGACGCAGCCGTCGCAGATGTAGATGCCCGGCCCCGCGATGAGCTTGGCGACTTCGGTGTGCGGCTGGCCGCAGAACGAGCAGCGCATTTCGGCCGCTTTCGTCGACATCACCCGCCTCCTCTTGTGTCAGGAATCTCCTGACAACCCGCTTGTCAGGTTACCCCTGACGACCGCGACGGCGACACATTTCGGTTTAGACGCCGCCGCATGAGGGCATCCGCCGAATTAGCGGGTTCGTCAAAACTCTGACCGGACCCCACCGAGCGAAGGAGCCGAAGTGGCTACCAACACCATGATCTGGATCGTCGTCGCCATAGTCGTCGCGATAGGCCTCGTCGCCGTGCTGGCGTTCCTGGCGCGCAACAGGCGGCGGCATGCGCAGGCCGAACACATTCGCGAGGAGGTTGGACGCGAGACACAGCGAGTCGAGAAGCGCGAGGCATTCGCCGACGAGACCCAGGCGAAGGCAGGGGCGGCCCGGGCCGAGGCCGAGGCAAAGGCGGCGGAAGCAGCCCGGCTCGAAGGAACAGCCGCATCCCATCGAGACGCTGTGAACACCTCCCGCGAGGACCTCGACGCCCGGCGCGAGCGCGCCGACGCCCTCGACCCCAAGCGCAGCGATGCGCACGGCCCCAAGGGCGATGTCGGTGACCCCGACGGGACCGAAGCCCGACAGAGGCAGACCGAAACGCCGACCACCCACCAGCGACACCGGTTGTGACACGTGCCGGCGCCCGGCCGGCGGTGCTGTTCGGCGATAAACTCGAAACAGCCAGTGCGCAAGCAGTTTTCGAGAATCCATGCGATTTGCGCAATCACCTTCACAGCACGGCGATCGGGACGCTGGCCAAGGCGGTCCAGACCGCCTGATCAGCCCAGCGAGCAGCTCAGCGCGGGGGTGTCCAGGACACCGGCAGCCGCTTGATGCCGTGAATGAACGGCGACAGTAGCCGCGCAGGCTTTTGCGTCGCCTGGATGTCGGGCATCTGGCGGTGGAGTTCCTCGAACAGGACGCTGATTTCGCGGCGGGCCAGGTTGGCGCCGAGGCAGAAGTGCGCGCCGCCACCGCCGAAGCCGGCGTGCGGATTAGGTGTGCGCGCGACGTCGAAGGTCCACGGGTCGCCGAACTTGTCTTCGTCACGGTTGGCGGAGCAGTACCACAATGTCGCCTTGTCGCCGGCAGCCACCTTCACGCCGCTCAGCTCGCAATCCTCGGTCAGGGTGCGGCGCATGTAGATCACGGGCGACGCCCACCGCACGATCTCCTCGACCGCCGTCGGTGCCATGGCCTCGTAGTCGGCCCACCATTTCGTGCGTTCATCGGGATAGCGGGTCAGCGCGAGCACGCCGTGGCTTATCGCGTTGCGGGTGGTCTCGTTGCCTGCCACGACCAGCAGGATGAAGAACGACGCGACCTCCGCCGACGTCAAGCGCTCGCCGTCGACTTCGGCCTGCACCAGTGCGGTCGTCAGATCCTCTCGCGGGTTGACTCGGCGGTCCTCGGCGAGCGCGGTCGCGTATGCGCCGATGTCCATCGAGACCTTGACGAACTCCTCGTAGTCGGTGGCAATGTCTTTGTCCCCGAACCCGAGAAGCACGTTGGTCCAGTGGAACATCTCCTGGTGGTCTTCTTCCGGGATGCCCATCATGTCGCAGATCACCTGCAACGGCAGTGGGCCCGCCAGCTCCGCCACCGCGTCGCCCGCGCCGTCGGGGTGCTCCGCGATCATCGTTTCCACCAGCCGGCGTGCCCTGTCGCGCACCGAGACCTCGGTGCGTGCCACGACCTTCGGGGTAAACGCCCTGCTGACGATGTTGCGAAGGCGCAGATGCCGCGGATCGTCCATCACGATCATCGACCCGAAGAATTCCGACAGCTCGGGGTTGCCGTCGTTGATGACGATGCTTGGGCTCGAGCTGAAGATCTGCGGATGACGGCTCGCGTACCAGACGTCGTCGAACCTGGTCACCGCCCAGTGGCCGGCACCTGGCTGAGCCGCCGGCGTGTCGAGTGGTTCGTGAAACGAGATAGGCGCTTCGCGGCGCAAAGTGGCGAACGCGCCGTCGCGCAGGTCATCGTCCTGGACCCAGAATTTCCACGCGCCGAGGTCGATATCGGCCAGCGGCACATCTGGGGGAGCCGATCCGTTCACCCGCGTCGCGATACCCACATGCCCGAGCGTAGGTTCCGGGCCGAGCCGCCGTCACGGATTTCTGAAACATGTTCCAATCGGCTATCCGGCGTGATAGCACCGAACGGTGCGCAACCCACATGCAGGGCAACCATTTACGACCTCTGACGTCCAGATCGCGGAGGCGTTGCTTGACGTCAGCATCCCGACATTGATGTTGTCCCTGGTCCACATGTCCGGCGACCCCGGCCTGATTCGCGGCGAGCTCAAGCCCGCGGGGCTGTTCCTCAACGAGGTGCAGGGCTACATGTCCGAAGGGGACAAGGCCACGGTGCGCAAGATCGCACTAGAGGTGATCGCAGGCTACCGCGATCGCGGCTGCCCGGAACCCGAGCCGATCGGCCCCGAGCTGTTGCAGGAGATGATGCAGTGGCTCGTCTGCGAGCCGGTTCCGCCCGAGTACGTGCCGATGTTGCTCGAGGAGATGGAGCTCGACGGCAGAGATCGTCGAGCCGCCCGGTCCACCAGGAAGCCTGCCGACGACTTCCCCGTTGTGGTGATCGGCTGCGGGGAATCCGGTCTGCTGGCGGGCATTCGGCTGAAAGAGGCAGGCATTCCGTTCACGATC
>JAVRPG010000914.1:0-10125 GCA_032162325.1 Mycobacterium sp.
CGTTCTATCGTCGTCATCGCAGACTCCCCTCGACTTCCAACCCGACCCCGTAGACGTCACTTGCGTTATGCCACAACACCTTTTCCCGCTGCAGATCGCCCAACCCCGCGACCACATCGGCGGGCCCAGACGTCGACCAGTGCGGGTAACTCGACCCGTACATCAGCAGGTCCGCCTTGTCGGTGAAATTCAGCCATCGCTCGGCCATGCTTGTATCGGTCGGCCCGTCAAACGCCGATGAGCAGAACCGTACGTGGTCGCGCAGGTATTCACTCGGATAGCGGTCGACCCAGGGGGTTTGGTCCCGCATCGACATCCAGAACGTGTCGAGCCGCCACATCAGTGGAGTGAGGATGTCATAACCGCCGTCGGCGAACACGAACCGCAGATCCGGGTGCCTCCCGAACATGCCCTCGATGATCAGCGTCGCGAGATGCACGAACGAGTTCAGCGGCATGAACGCCGCGTATCCGGGATAGGTATAGGCGTGGCCCGCGAATGTCGGCGCGTGATCGACGCCGTTGCCGCCGTTGATGTGGACCGCGATAGGCAGGCCGTGGGCGGCCGCCGCTTCCCAGATCGGCTCGAACATCGGCTTGCCGTAGGGCTCCCGCGACTGCAGCGGGATGCCGACCTGCACCATCTTCGGATGGCCGGCCAGCCGCTCGATCTCGGCGACGGCGCCCTTGACGTCCTCGGGATTGACTCGAATCGTGCCGAGGAACCTGCCCGTGGTGTCGGGCTCGAGCCAGCGATCCAGCAGCCAATCGTTGACCGCCGCGCAGATCCGGCTGTTGAGCAGGTAGTCCGCGATGTTGCCGCGCGCCAACGGATTGAGGATCGCGTATGACGCGCGACCACCGGTGAACAGGTGCGTCGCCACGGCGTCGGGGTCGGAACCCGGGTAGCCGTCGCCGTAGAGATCCTGGCGGTAATCACCGCCGGGGGCCTGGTACCACTGCTGCTCGACGTCCGGGATGGACCGCAGCTTGTGCGCAGGCCCCAGGTACCGCCGGATCTCCGCGTTGTAGCGGAAATGCGGCTGGACGTTGGCGTCGATGACGGGATGCGAATTGGTCATGCGGTGAGGTACACCTGCCCGTCGGTGATGTCGACCTCGTAAGTGCGGACGCGCTTGCGGGGATCCGCCAGGTTGACCCCGGTGGTGATGTCGAACTCCCACTGATGCCAGGGGCATCGTGCGACCCGGCCCGCACGGACGTGGCGCAGCAGTCCGGGCATGTCAGGTGCGTACTCGTTAGTGCCTCCGACATATCCCGCGCACAGCGGAGCGCCCTCGTGCGAGCAATAGTTCGCGATCGCGTACAGCGCGCCGTCGATGTTGTAGACGCCAACGCCGAACTTGCCGGCCTGAACCAGTTTCACGCTCCCAGGAGGCAAGTCTTCGATCGCACACACCAATCGGCGCAGCATCACGTCCCCTCAGTTTCCTTGACCTAGAATACCTAAAATAGTAAAGATAGTCCGACAGAGTCGCTAGATGCTGCGGCCCCGGGAGGCACAGGTGACGATCAGCACCGATCCGCACGATCAGTCGAGCGCCCCGGACCTGGCGAGCGATCCGTATGGCTTCTTCGAGTACATGCGCAAGACCGAGCCGGTTTGGCGCGGGACGCTCATGGACACATCCATGGCGCCACCGGGGCTGTCGTCCGCTGAGGAGTGGACGCTCTTCGACTTCAACAGCGTCTTCGCGGCCTTCCGCGACGACGACGTGTACGGCTCGGAGATGTACAACCAAACGATCGGACTCGTCTTCGGCCCGACGATCCTTGGCATGCACGGCAAGCAGCACCACGATCACCGAAGCCTGGTGGCGAAGGCATTCCGGCAGAGCGCCCTGGCGCAGTGGGAACCGAAGGTCATCGACCCGATCTGCGAACAACTCGTCGACGAGATCCGAAACGACGGCGAGGCCGACCTGATCAAGGCGGTGACGTTCGAGTTCCCCACTCGGGTCACCGCGGCACTCCTCGGCTTGCCACAGGAGGATCTCGAGCTGTTCCGGCGGTTGTCACTCGATCTGATCTCGATCCAGGTGGATATCGAAGCTGGGCTGACGGCCTCGGTCGAACTGGGCACCTACTTCCAGAACCAGGTCGACCAGCGACGCAGCAAGATGACCGACGACATCATCGGCGATCTTGTCGGTGCGGAGATCGACGGCGAGAAGCTGACCGACGAGGCGATCATCTCGTTCCTGCGATTACTCCTGCCTGCTGGGCTCGAAACCACCTATCGGTCGTCGAGCAATCTGCTCTACCTGTTGCTGACCCATCCCCACCAGCTCGACGCGCTGCAGCGCGACCGCGACCTCATTCCGGCCGCGATCGAAGAGGCGCTTCGCTATGAGACACCGCTGGTCATGGTTCCGCGGAACACGACCCAGGACGTCGAGATACACGGCATACCGATCCAGGCAGGCGCCCAGGTCAACCTGTGCATCGGCTCGGCCAATCGCGACGAAACGCGGTGGACCGACGCGGGCGCGTTCGACATTCATCGACCGCGGCGTGCGCACATCTCCTTCGCGGGCGGTCTGCACAGCTGCCTTGGCATGCACCTGGCAAGGGTGGAGACCCGCGCGATGCTGAACAGCCTGTTCGACCGAGTCACCGACCTGAAGCTGGTGCCGGACGACGACACGAAGATCGCGGGTATGCCGTTCCGATCGCCGGGGAGTCTCCCGGTGACGTTCCGTCCACGCCGGCCGAGCCGGCAAGACTAGCCCGGCCATGAGGAGCCGCGCCGCCATCCTGCACGATGTCGGCGGGCCGTGGTCGGTCGAAGACTTCGAGTTGGACCCGGCACGCGCTGGCGAGGTGCTCGTCGAGATGGCCGCCGCCGGCCTGTGTCACTCGGACAACCACATCCTCAACGGCGACATGTCCGCACCAAACGAGGTGATGAAGGCCTACGGCCTGCCCGCGATGTTCCCGTTAATCGGCGGCCACGAAGGTTCGGGGGTGGTGGTCGAAGTCGGCGACGGTGTCACGGAGTTTGTGCCTGGCGACCACGTGGTGACGTCATTCGTCGCGGTCTGCGGCCAGTGCAAGTGGTGCAGCTCGGGCATGGAGTACATCTGCGACATGGGCGCCCAGGTGATGATTCCCGGTATGCCGACCGACGGGACGTTTCGGCACCACACCGCCGACGGCCGCGATCTCGGTCACCTATCCAAGGTGGGCGCGTTCGCGAAACACACTGTTGTTTCGACGGATTCGATCGTCAAGATCGATCCTCACCTGCCGTTGGTCCCGATGGCCCTGCTGTCGTGCGCGGTGCCGACCGGGTACGGCTCGGCGGAGAACCGCGCCAAGGTCCACACCGGCGACACGGTCGTCGTCATCGGCGCCGGTGGCATCGGCACCGCTGCGATCCAGGGCGCGCGCATCAACGGTGCGGCGCAGATCATCGCGGTCGATCCCATTGAGTTCAAACAGAAGTCCGCACTTCAGTTCGGCGCGACTCAAGTGGTGGCGAACACCGACGAAGCGGCGGCGGCGCTTCGCGATCTGACCCATGGAGTGATGGCCGACAGCGTCGTCGTCTCGCCCTCTCTCATCTCGGGAGAAGACGTGCAAGCGGCGCTGAGCCTGACCCGCAAGGGCGGAATCTGCGTGCTGACGGGGATGACCGCGCAGACCACGACTTCCATCGCAGTCAACCTGCAGGAGTTCATCCTGTGGAACAAGAACATCGTCGGCACGGTGTACGGGTCGTGCAACCCAAGGGTGGACGTCGCCCGATTCACCCGGCTCTACGAGGCCGGCCTGCTGCAACTCGACGAGATGATCACCCGGCGTTACCGGCTCGACGACATCAACGAAGGCTATGCCGATCTGCTGAACGGCGAAATCATCCGCGGCGTCATCGATTTCGGGCTCAATTGAGCGCGTAGAAGCGCTGGGCGTTGCGTCCGCCGATCTTCTCGCGGGTTTCCTCGCTGATGTCCGGGCGGGTGCGCAGATGCTTTGTGCTCTCCGGCCATTCGCCATCCCAGTGCGGATAGTCGCTGGCGAACATGATGAAATCGTCGCCGAGCACGTCGATGACGCCGGGCAGGATCGGCTCCTCCGGCTCACAGGTCGTCCAGATGTTCCCGGCGGCCAGGTATTCCTGTGGATCGCGTTTCCAGCCGTTCTCGATCCAGTCGCCACGCTTCTCGAAGTGCTCATGCAGGCGATCGATGAAGAACGGCACCCAGCCCACGCCGGCCTCAAGGAACGCGACGCGCAAGCCGGGATACCGGTCGAAGACACCGCCCGAGATCATCGCCGTCATCGCGGTCATCTGGTCGAACGGAAAGCTGATGCAGTGCACCTGAATGTAATTCGTGAACCGGTCGACGCCGACCTTCGGAAGATGCATGCCGGGTGCACCGTGAATGCCGAGCGGCATGTCGAGTTCGACGGCGGCGGCATAGAACGGGTCCAGATCCGGGTGGTCGAGGTTGCGGGTCTTCAGTGCCGGCGGAATGTGCGTCGCAACCAGGCCGAGGACCCTCGCCTCGCGCATGATGTCGATCGCCACCTCGCCGTGCTCGATCGGTGTCACGGCGATGCCTCGCAATCGGCCGTTCGAGGCCCCGCAGTAGTCCGCGATCCACTGGTTGTAGAGACGCGCGAACCCCGCGGCGAACTCGGGGTCTTCGAGAGTGGGCGCACAGAGCCCGAGGCTGGGATAGAGCACCATCGTGTCGATGTGATCGCGGTCGGCGTCACCGAGCACCCCATCGGCTGACGAGTGGTTGATGCCCGCCGCCGTGCTGAGCCCGTGCTCGCGTGGGCAACCGGCGCCAGGGCCGTCGTCCTCCGGATAGTTGCGACCCTCGATCACCAGGGCGCGTCCGTCGGTGCGAGGCGTGATGTGTTCGGGCCAGCGCTGCATCGCTTCGATCGCCAGCGACGGCCCCTCCGCAACATGTCCGTCGGCATCAATGATCCGCATGCATCACCTCACTGACTGTTTGCTAAAACTAGCAGGATGCCGAGCGAAACCATCCAGCAATTGCTTCGAGAACGTGCGACGTCCGACGCCATTGCGGTGAAGCACGGTGACCGGCAATGGACGTGGCGAGAACACATGCGCGACGCGTCCGTCCGCGCCGCCGCGCTGCTGACGCTGGTCGACCCCGCCCGGCCCGTCCATGTCGGCGTGCTGCTGGGCAACACACCCGAGTTCCTGAATCAGATGGCCGCCGCCGGCCTCGGAGGGTATGTGCTCTGTGGGCTCAACACCACCCGGCGCGGCCCCGCGCTGGCCGCTGACGTCCTGAAGGCCGACTGCCAGGTCGTGGTGACCGATGCGGAACATCGGCCGCTGCTCGACGGGGTCGACCTGCCGGGCGTGCGGGTGCTCGACAGCTCCAGCGAAGACTGGGCCCGCCTGCTGGCATCCGCAGGGGAATTGTCGCCCTACCGCGAGGCCGAGCCGTTGGACCCCTACATGCTGATCTTCACCTCCGGGACCAGCGGTGACCCGAAGGCGGTGAAGGTATCGCACTTCATGGTGTTGATGTCGGGTGCGAACCTGGTGCAGAAGTTCGATGTCACCGCTGGTGACACCTGCTACCTGTCCATGCCGCTCTTTCATTCCAATGCGTTGGTGGCGGGTTGGGGGGTGGCCATCGCGACCGGTGCTGCGATGGCGCCCGCCAAGTTCTCGGCATCGAAGTTCCTGGCGGACATCCGCCGCTACGGCGCCACCTACATGAACTATGTCGGCAAGCCACTGGCCTACGTCCTGGCCACCCCGGAACGAGCCGACGACGCGGACAATCCGCTGCGCGTCGCATTCGGCAACGAGGCAAGCGACCGTGACATCGATGAGTTCGGCCGCCGATTCGGGACGTTGGTGTGGGATGGCTTCGGCTCCAGCGAGAACGCCGTCATCATCACCCGCGAACCGGGAACCCCGAAAGGTTCTCTTGGCAAAGGCTTTCCGGGCGTGGCGATTTATGACCCGGACACCGTCACCGAGTGTCCGGTTGCCCGCTTCGATGCCGACGGCGCATTGACCAACGCCGACGTAGCGGTCGGCGAGTTGGTCAACACCACCGGAACCGGCTTCTTCACGGGCTATTACAACAGCGAGGCCGCGACCGCCGAACGCATGCGGCACGGCATGTACTGGTCGGGAGATCTGGCCTATCGCGACTCCGATGGCTGGATCTATCTGGCGGGCCGTACAGCCGACTGGATGCGAGTCGACGGCGAGAATCTGGCGGCGGCCCCGATCGAACGCATCCTGGTCCGCCTGCCCGACATCAACAGGGTCGCCGTGTATGCGGTGCCCGACGAGAACGTCGGCGATCAAGTCATGGCCGCCGTGGTGCTGAACGACGACGCCACGCTCACACCGGCGCATCTCGAGTCGTTCCTGGCCGGGCAGCCCGACCTGTCGCCGAAGGCCTGGCCGCGGTACGTCCGCATCACCGCCGACCTGCCGACGACCGCGACCCACAAAGTGCTCAAGCGTGAACTCGCCGCGCAGGGACCGACTCCCGGCGACGGCGAACTGTGGGTTCGGGAAGCGCGGGGTAACCGTTACCAGCGCGGTGGGTAGCTGGCCGAACGTGAAGCTATGCGCGAGATTTCAGCGAAAAGTCGTGCACGAGCTCACGTTCGATGAGCTGCCCGCACGTCACAGGATGCGTGACGACCGCCCCTGCCAGTAGCGCTCGCGAATGCGCCGCTTGTAGAGCTTGCCGTTCGGGTCCCTGGGCAGTTCGGGATCGAATTCGACCGTGCGCGGGCATTTGTAGGCGGCGAGGTGTGCCCGGCAGTACGCGATGAGCTCGGCCTCGAGTTCGGGCCCGGCGGCCACTCCGTCAGCCGGTTGCACGACGGCCTTGACCTCCTCGCCGAACTCCTCGTTCGGAACCCCGAACACCGCCGCATCGACGAGCTTGGGGTGCATGACCAAAAGGTTCTCCGCCTCCTGCGGGTAGATGTTCACTCCACCCGAGACGATCATGAACGTCGACCTGTCCGTCAGGTACAGATAGCCGTCCTCGTCGACGTAGCCCATGTCCCCCAGCGATCTCCAGCCCTGATCGTTGGACACCGATGCGGTTTTGTCCGGATCCTTGAAGTACTCGAACGCCGGTCCACCCTCGAAGTACAGCTCCCCCGACTCCCCGACGGCAAGCTCGGCCCCGTCGTCGCCGACGACGTGCACGGCGGTCCACGGCTTGCCGACCGATCCGGGGTGCGCGAGCCACTCCTCCGGGCCGATCGTCGTGCCTGCGAATCCCTCTGTCCCGCCGTAATACTCGTGGATGATCGGGCCGAACCACTTCATCATCCGATGCTTGACGTCCACGGGGCACGGAGCGGCCGCGTGGATCACGCACTCAATACTCGAGACGTCATAGGAGTCGCGGACCGCGTCCGGCAGCTTGAGCATCCGCACGAACATGGTCGGGACGAACTGCGCATGCGTGACGCGGTGCGTTTCGATGGCACGCAGCACGGCCTCGGCGTCGAACCTGGGCATCACGATCGAGGCCGCGCCGACGCGATGAACCGCCATCGTGTAGTTGACCCCCGCCGCGTGATAGAGCGGCGCAGGCGATAGGTACACGCTCGACTCGGTCATGCCGTAACGCTGGGTGAGCGAATACTCCAGCACCTTCTCTGCCCATGAGCCCTTCCCGTCCTCCGGGAGGGGCCTGCGAACGGCCTTGGGCTTGCCGGTCGTCCCGGACGAGTAGAGCATTTCGGAACCGTCGGATGCCTGCGGTGCGTCGCCGGCGGCGCCGAGCGCCTCCTCGTACGGACGCCAACCGGACAGACTGCCTCCGACAGCGACATGGACGTCGACGCCCGGGTTCGCATCGAGGATTCGCGACCCCAGGTCGGCCATCGACGCGTCGATGAACACCGCTCTGGCCTCGGAGTCCTCGACGACATAGGCGACATCGTCGGGTGTGAAGTGGGTGTTCACCGCGCTGTAGTAGAGCCCGGAAAGCTGGCAGCCCCAAGTGATTTCCAGGAACTCTGGGCGGTTCGGGAGCACCAGCGCGACCCCGTCGCCGCGCCGCAGCCCCGCTCCGTGCAGAAGCGCAGCGACCCGCCGGCTCCTGGCGTACAGCCCGCCATACGAGACGGCGTCGCCATCCGCGACGATCAGGGCCGGGGACTGCGCGGCCCTGATCGCGTGGTCGGCGATGTTCACGACAGACCTAGGTTGCTGCCGCGCCGTCGGTTGACGCTGCTGCCGCCGCCTGACGCTGCGCCATCTCTGACGGCATGATCTTGCCCTGCAGTACCTGCTGAACCAGGGCCTGCACGTCGGCGCTCATCGACGCCAGCGCCACCAGGTCGTTGGAGCTCTGCCAGTGCACCCGCATGCCCATCAGCTCCCAGGCCCGCTTGATATTGGCCTTGGTCGCCAACAGGGTCGTCAGCGGGGCCTGGGCAATGTGGCGGGCGACCGCCTCAACGCGTGCGTCCAGTTCCGCGCGCGGGACCACCTCGTTGACGAGACCCACGGCATGCGCCTTATGCGCGTCGATGACCTCGTTCATGTAGAGGTAATAGGCCGCGCGGCTCCAGTTCATGAAGACCCATGGCTCGATCGAACACTCGCCTGACGGCATGCCGAACCCCTGCAGCGGTGGGTACTGGAAGTAGGCATCATCGGATGCGATCACGATGTCGGTGGTCAGCCCGTAATGGGTGCCGCCTCCGACGCAGTAGCCGTGGACCTGCGCGATTGTGGGCTTGGAGAACTCCCACAGGTTGAGGATCGGCTTGACGAACAGGTCGGTCTGCGGCTTCCACGGCGTGCCCGTGTGCTTGAAGCCCTCGACAAACTCCGGATAGTCGTGCGCGTTGTTGCCGATCGCGTGTCCTGAGCAGAAGCCCTTGCCGTTGGCCTTGAGGATCACGACCTTGATGTCGTAGTCACGGTCGGCGTCGGCGAGTGCGGCGTCGACCTCCTCGACAAGCTTCTGATCCTGGGCGTTGGCCTTCTCGGGCCAGTTCAGCGTGATCTTCGCTATGGGCCCTTGCTTTTCGTAGATGGTCCGTTCGCGTGTCTCTGCTAGATCCATTCCCTCTCCTATGACGTGATGACGCCGATCTCGACGCCGATGTCGTACACGGCGCCGACTTCGCCGGTCCATTGGACGGTGCCCGATGCACCCGCCTCGATCTCCTGTTCCACCTTCTCCGTTGCGATCACGTAGATCGGCGTGCCCTCTTCGACGTGCTGGCCGTTCTCCACGAGCAACTCGATGAGCTCGGCTTCGGATACGGCTACCGAGACTCGCGGGATGCGAATGAGGAAGTCACCCATGCGCGCCCGCCGCGGACTCGTGCAGCGTTCGTTGCGCGGCCGCGACGACGCGCGCAGACGACGGGTAGATCGCAGCTTCGAGCGCGGCGGCGGCCGGGGTCGGGACGAACCGGGCTCCGACGCGTTCAATGGGCGCGGCAAGCTCGCTGAAACACTCCGACTGCAGGGTCGCCACGATCTCGGCTCCCGGGCCTGCGAATTGGACCGCGTCGTGCACCACCACCGCCCGGCGGGTGCGCCGCACCGATTCGACGATGGTCTCGATGTCCAGCGGTACGAGTGTCCGCAGATCGACGACCTCGGCACTCACCCCCTGTTCGTGCAGCTCGGCAGCGGCGGCGAGCGATTCGAGCACACTGCGCCCGTAGCTGATCAGGGTGACGTCGGTGCCCGGTCGTTTGATGTCGGCCAGACCGAGCGGGATCGAAAAGCCGGGATCGGTTGGGACCAGACCCTTTTGGCCTTGCAGGCGGATCGTTTCGACGAACAGGCAGGGGTCCTCGTCGAAGATCGCCGACGTCAGCAGGCCCTTCCCGTCACGCGGGGTGGACGGCACGATCACCTTCATCCCGGGGATGTGCATGAACCAGGCCTCGAGCGTCTGCGAATGCGTTGCACCGGTGGCCAGCCCGCCGTACACCTGGGTGCGGACGGTAATGGGCGCCGTCGTCCGGCCGGCCGTCATGAAGCGCAGTTTCGCGGCGTTGTTGATCAACTGGTCGGCCGCGATGCCGATGAAGTCCATGATCATGATCTCGGCCACCGGCAGCAGTCCGTCGATCGCTGCACCGATGGCGG
>JAVRPG010000915.1:0-2611 GCA_032162325.1 Mycobacterium sp.
GTAGCACAGCGCCGCCAGCCCGCACGTGATCGCCGCGATGAGAAACGAGATCCAGATCGCCGGTCCGGTGATGTCTCCCGCGGTTGATGCGGTGACGGTGAAGATGCCGGCGCCGATCACCACCGACACCCCAAACACGGCCAAGTGCCACCAGCTCAGGTCCTTGCGCAGCTGGGTGCCGGGCTCGTCGGTGCCGGCGATCGACTGCTCGACCGACTTGGTGCGCCAGCGACCGGCCATGCTCCCGGACAGTACCGAGTACTGTGCGGGAATGCGCGGGGGAAACGCTCGGGGAAGCGCCATCGTGATCGGGGCCAGCATCGCCGGGTTGTGTGCGGCGCGGGTGCTGTCGGACTTCTATGAGCGGGTCACGGTGTTCGAACGCGACGAGCTCCCGAGCACGCCCGCCAACCGCACCGCCGTCCCGCAAGGCCGCCATGTTCACCTGTTGATGGCCCGCGGCGCGGTGGAATTCGATGAGCTGTTCCCCGGTCTGCTCGACGACATGGTGGCGGGCGGGGTTCCCGTCCTGGAGAACCGACCGGACTGCATCTACTTCGGTGCGGCCGGTCATGTGCTGGGCACCGGGCACACGTTGCGCCACGAGTTCACTGCCTACGTGCCCAGCCGGCCTCAGCTGGAATGGCAGATCCGGCGCCGGGTTGCCGAAATCGCCAACGTCGAGATCCAACATCGCTCGGTGGCCCAACCGCGGTTCGACGCCGACGCCCAGCGGGTGACCGGCGTGTTGCTCGACAGCGAGACCGACGAGCCCGACTTCGTTGCCGCCGATATGGTCGTCGACGCCGCCGGCCGCGGCACCAGGCTGCCGGTTTGGCTGGAGCAATGGGGGTATCAGCGTCCGCTCGAAAAGACGGTCGACGTGGGCATTGGCTATGCGTCACATCAGTTTCGGCTCCCCGAGGGCGCGATCCGGGAGAGGGTCATCGTTGCCGGCGCGTCCCGGCAGCAGCCGCTCGGGCTGGGCCTACTGGGCTACGAGGACGGCGGGTGGATGCTGACTACTTTCGGTGTCGCGAAAGTGGAACCGCCGCATACCTTTCCCGAGATGCTTGCGCTCGCCAAGAAGCTGCTGCCCGACGGACTCTCGGCCGCACTCGAGCGGGCCGAACCCGTCGGTGAGGTGGCTTTCCACCGCTTCCCCACCAGCCGGTGGCGCCGCTATGACAAGCTGGACCGTTTTCCGGCCGGGATTCTGCCGTTCGGGGACGCGGTGGTCAGCTTTGACCCCACCTACGGCCAGGGCATGACGATGACGTCGCTGCAGGCTGGCCATCTGCGCCGAGCCTTGGCCAATGGCCCGGACGAGGACCTGGCGCGCGAAGTGAACCGCGCCACCGCCAAGACCACCTACCCGGTGTGGACGATGACCGCGATCGGCGATCTCAGCTTCCACCATGCGACCGGGCCGGCGCCCCGGTGGTACCGCCCGGTGGGCAACCTGTTCGACCAATTCCTCGGTGCGGCCGAGACCGATCCCGTTCTCGCCGAATGGTTTTTGCGCAGATTCTCTTTGTTGGACAGCCTGTACATGGTCCCGACGCCGGGGCTGGTCGGCCGCACTATTCGGCACAACATGCGGCTGTGGCTCGCCGAGCGCCGCCAGGCGAGACGCGAACGCCGCGGCGCGCTGGCGCCGGCTTGATTACAGACCCACGGTGGCGCGGAATATCTTGGTCGGTTGGTGAGCGACCAGCCGGATGGGACCGTCGTCGGCGGCCACCCAGGCGGCCGCACCCCGCGTGAGCGTCAGCACCCCGGATTTTCCGCACACGGCCGTCGAACCCTCGATGCACAGCAGGATCTGCGGACCGTCGTGGCGCGAAGGCGCGTCGACCTCGTGGCCAAGTTGGTCGTCAGCCAACGTCAGCATCGACGCGGCGAATTCCTCTGTGGGCGTGTCGTAGATCAGTCCCAGTCCATCCGGGTGCGTCGGCGCACGCAGTTGAGACTCGGTGGTGGGCGTGAAATTCAGCACTCTGAGCAGCTCCGGAACGTCGACGTGTTTGGGGGTCAAGCCACCCCGTAACACGTTGTTGGAGTTGGCCATTACCTCCAGCCCCACTCCGCGCAAATAGGCGTGCAGGTTTCCGGCCGACAAAAAGATCCCCTCACCGGGACCCAGCGTTATCCGGTTGAGCAGCAACGCCGCCAGTACACCGGCATCCCCGGGATACCGTTCACCCAACTCCAGCACCGTCTTGGCTTCGGCCGCGAATTCCGTTGCGCCCGAACTCACGTACTGGATAGCGCCTTCCAGCACGGCGGTCACCAGAACGTCGATGTCGGGCTGTGGCGCGGTGATCCAGGTAGTGAACAACGCACGCAGGCCGTCGGCATCGGACTGGTCGTTCAACAGATCGATGTAGGGGTCCAGGTCGGACACGGCCAGGGCCCGCAGCAGTTCGATCGTGTGGGCCGCCGGACGGAATCCCGCCAGTGCCTCGAATTGGTGCAGCGCCACCAACAGCTCAGGCTTGTGGCTGGAGTCGCGATAATTGCGCACCGGCGATGTCACCGGAATACCAAGCCGTTCCTCGCGCAGGTAACCCTCGGCGGCTTGTTCGGCGCTGGGATGCGCCTGCAGCGA
>JAVRPG010000916.1:0-4023 GCA_032162325.1 Mycobacterium sp.
TGCGGAACCCCGGAAGATCATCCGTATGCGCAATAACGGTTGACGTAGTTGGAACCGTCTACCGTGCGTAACCGAGGTAAAGGTAAAGGGCGAAACATGTTTCAGCGAGAGATCGCACCGGGCTCGCTCGGACACCCAACCGGGACGCCGGTCACGATCCGCGCCTTGACAGGTATTCGCGCCCTCGCTGCCGGATGGGTGGTCCTCGAGCACTACAAGGGACCGCTGTTCGACCTGACCCCTGGCTTGCAGGTCCTCGCCCCGGTGGTGCGTGGAGGCTACCTCGGCGTCGAGGTGTTCTTCGTGCTGTCCGGGTTCATCATTTCCTACAATTACGCCGACCGGTTCCGCCGGTTCGCCTGCGGCTCCTACCGGACATTCCTCTGGGCGCGGGTCGCGCGCGTGTACCCGGTACACCTGGTGACGCTGACGTTAATGGGCGCCCTCGTCTTGTCCGCCGCTGCGGTCGGGATGCCGCTGACCTCGGAAGCGCGCAACACAGCTGGGAACTTCGCCGCGAATGTCTTCATGGTGCAGGCGTGGCCCGGGTTTCGGGCGTTCAACTGGCCGGCGTGGTCGGTGGCTTGCGAGGCGGCTGCATACGTCGCGTTTCCATTGCTGGCGGTGTGGGTAGCGCGGCTGTCCCGCCGTACTGCGCTTGCCTCGACTGCCGTGGTACTGGCCGTCGGGGTGTTGGGAGTGCAGTTGCTCGCCCTGTCTGGCCCGTTTTGGACCCTGTCGTACCCCATGATGTGGCTGCGGATCACCATTGAGTTCACTGCGGGCTGCCTGTTGTGGGCCGCGTGGCGGTGGGGCACCACACCGAGCGCCCGGTGGGACGTCGTCGCACTGGCCGCGGTAGCCGGCACCATTGCAGTGTTGTATGCGACGGGGGGCAAGGAGTCACCGGTCACATTCACGGCGGTACCGCTGATCGCGGTCTTCGTCGTCGCCTGCGCGTCGGCGACTGGCCCGTTAGGCCTGCTGCTTGCGGCACCGCTGACAGAGTGGGGCGGCCGCATCTCATACTCGCTGTACATGACCCACTTCATCGTATTCCTAGTCACGAAGAAGCTCGTCGGGTGGGAACGGTTCGTCGCGGCACCGCTCGGAGTACGGGTCGCCGTGTTGATCGGCTATGCCGTGGTGGTCACTGTGGCGGCAGCGGCGATGTTCTATGTTGTGGAGGACCCGGGCCGCCGGTTGGTGCGGTGGTGGTCGACGCGAGCCCGTAGATCTGGAATGTCGGACCGGTGAGGGGAGCCTCGATCCACCGAGGAGCTTTTGGACACCGGCGGGCGGCGGTCGCGTGCCCGATCCGGTCGCTGAGCTCCGCGTGGTGCTGGCAAGCGCACGGTCGTTTACCGCAATCGCCGGGTGGCCGCTGATTTGGCCTCGGACTAGTGGGTCCGTACCGGAGGCCCTTCACACGGATCATTGTGGAGCGGAAGGAGACCGATCCGTTGCATCAGCGCCGGGCTCTCGCCGAGCCTCGTGGCCAGCTTGCAGTGTCGACGGGGAGGCCGACGGTCCAGTCCCTGGGACGGCGCCATTGACGGTCGCGACGCATGGTCCTCCTGTCGCGGTCGACGGGCGCAGGGAAAGTGGTTCATCGGGACTCGGTCCCTGGTGGGGCGGCGAACGCCGCCCGACCAGAGAACCGGGATCGAGACTGCTCTCCCCCCGCATCGCGAGACCTGTGATGAGCATGACCGCTAGTGTGAATGGCGGCTGCTCCAGCCAGTCGAATACGACGGCCAATGGCAGCAACATGATCCACGCGGCGAGCGCCGACGAACGCAATCGGCGGTCCTCCGCCCGTCGAAGGGCACCGATCACGACCAGGATCAGGGCGCCGAACGCCACGACGCCGGCGAGACCGTAATCGCCAAGGATCCCGAGAGTCGAGCTTTGTGCGCTGGTAAACGACGAGGTGCCGGTGTATGGCCCACTCGCGGCTATCTGCCTGTAGCGATCCCCGCTGCGTGACACGTGCAGCCCGAGCAGGGCAACCGGGCTGCCTTGCTTGAGTAGTTCCGGTGTTGTGAGGTAGGAGAACCGGGAGACAGTCTCGCCTGGGCCGAACCCGAAGAGCAATCCCGCTGCCGAGCTGCTGACGTCGGTCCACAGCGCGTGGACGACCGCGAGCTTGCCGGTGTCATTCGTCGTTGAGCGGTCGATGAAGTCGAATGCAGTCGCCGAGGCCCTGTAGGTCAGTAGTGCATAGATGGAAGCGCCAGCCATCACGGCACCGGCGATAATCCCACCGACCAGTGAGGCACCTGTCCTCCGCTTTCGCCCGCTGATCCCGAGCACGAGCAGCGCGAGCGGGAGGACAAAGAGCACCTGCTTGGCGTCTGCTATGACGATCACGTACAGGGCGAGCGCGCCGAAACCCGCAGTCAGAAGCTTGAACGTTTGCTGCTTCGCAAGGATGAACAAGCCAAGGGCAAGGCCGCCCGCGGAGACGTGGTGTCCCGCACCGGCGGCGAGGAGCGTTCCCTTCACGTTATCGCCGACGGCCCCGGAAAGTATTTCCCCGAGCGAGAACAAGAGCTGCCCGCAAAGCAGGATCGTCGTCAGGACCAGGAGCATCTTCCGTTCCCGCAGCGTCATTGGGGTGATCACGACGGCGACAAGAAGCAGGAAAGGTTCGAGCGCCAGTACCCATGCGGCGACTAGCCTCTGCGGTTCGCCGAGGTCATTGAAAGCCCAGGACAGGGCGATCACCACCGTGACGAGCAGCAGACATCGGCCGATCCTCCGCTGCGGGCGAGTGAGCCGACGACTGCTGTCGAGGTACCTGATGCCCGCGAAGAGGAACGCCACGAGCACAAGGGGGAAGTCCATGAAGTCGAGGAAGCGCGGGGCCGGGCCCGCGACCGTGAGCAGCCGGCTCGTCCAGGTGACGGTGATGGCTAGCGCGATCCAGGTTACCGGTCGCCCGTTGATCAACGGCAGGGCAGCGACCAGGAATATGGCGGCGAACACGAGTGTCGTGTTCGATACGGCGTTAGCCCCCAGCAACGCGGCGACGGCGAGGAGGCCGACAGCAGCGACGAGCCTCCAAGCGTTTCGCCAGGCCCCGCGGTGCGGGCCGCCCTCGGGGGTGCTGGGGATGGCTCCCGTCTCGTCGACGGTCACGACAGAGCCGGGTTCTGCGCGTCCGCGTATACGGCTTCGAGCCGGACGACGGCGGCGGAGGGGGTGAACGCGTCGAGATAGCGCTGACGGGCGTGAGCGCCGCGGGCATCGACAGCGTGATCGTTGGCTAGCAGCTCCAGTCTTTGCGCCAGTGCGTCGGGCCGGTTGGCGGGAGTTATCCAACCCCCATCGCCTCCCCCGAGTATCTCAGGCAGGCCACCTATGCCGGAGAGGATCAGTGGCGTTCCTGCCGCCAGGCTTTCCAGCGCCGTCACCGGCTGTCCCTCATACCACACGGAAGGGATAATCAGGGCCCTAGCCTGGAGCAGTCGGCTCATCACCTCCGCTGCGGGGCGGCGTCCCAGGAACGCGACGCCCGGCGAGGCGGTCTCCTCGAGCTGAGCTCGGTCAGGGCCGTCGCCGATGACGTCGAGGCGCAGCTCGCCAAGTGCTGCTGTGCGCCAAGCGTCCAACAGCACGTGCACCCCCTTCTCCGGGGAGAGGCGGCCGACGAATAGCACGTTGCGGCTCTTGGACGGTACCGTAGCCCGCGGTCCGGGATCCTCGACGAAGTTGGAGCCCCGGGTCAGACGGTGCGACGGGAGACCCGCGCGGACGAGGCGGCTACGGGCGAACTCGCTCAACACGATAAATCGGTCCACGAGCCGGGACCAGGTATCGAGTCCTCTGTGCACCGCGATACCTGCTGCGGCGACCGCCGATATTGCCCGGCTGTCTCGGTAGCAGCGGTGCCGAACCGCCGGCCACGGACCGCGGTCGAGGCACTTCTCGCACGGTTCGCCGTCCCTAAGAAGCAGAGCGTTGACACAGATCAGACGGTAGTTGTGCACGGTCATCACGACCGGAATCCGGCGACGC
>JAVRPG010000917.1:0-2823 GCA_032162325.1 Mycobacterium sp.
CGCCACCGTCATTGTGGCCGACTTCAGCGAGGAAGCTGTTTTCTGGGAGGAGATCGACATGTTCGAGAGGTTCAGCGAGCGGGCCCGGCGGGCCATGGTGCTGGCGCAGGATGAGGCCAGAGCGCTCAATCACGACTACATCGGGACCGAACACGTCCTGCTCGGCCTGATCCAGGAAGGCGACGGCGTCGGGGCCAAGGCCCTGGCCAACGCCGGGATCTCGGCGCCGGCCGTCCGGGCCGTGATCAAAGAGACGATCGGACGGGGCCACGACCAGCCGCGCGGCCACATACCGTTCACACCGCGCACCAAGACCGTCCTGGAACTCAGCCACCGGGAGTCGATGCAACTCGGACAGGGCTATATCGGCACCGAGCACATCCTGCTGGGCCTGGTTCGCGAGGGCGACGGTGTGGCGGCGCAGTGCCTGACCAAGCTCGGCGCCGACCTGGACAAGCTCCGGCAGCAGGTCGTCGACCTGCTCGGCCACCGGGATCGGGGCGAAGCACTGGTCCGCGGCTTCCTCACCGAGGGCGCGGAGCACAGCGGCAACCTGCCTTGGGCTGCTGCCGGCCGACGGCACCACCTGATGGCGGAACTCGCAAGCCTCTTTGACGAGAACGAGCGCCTGAACGGCGAGGTCGCCCGGCTCCGCCAGACCCTCCGCCGTCACGACCTCGACCCCGACGCCTGACACCCCGTACGACGGAACGCCAGTCGCCCGGCTCTTTGATTCCGGGCCCGGGTCGGGGCGGAGTGCGTGAGATGGCCGCCCGGATCCGTCAGGTGGCGGCGAGGCGGGCCTTCTCCCCTTCGACGTCGAAGTCCGCTTTCGGCCACTGCGGATCGAGGCCTTTGAGGGTTTCAAGCAGGAGGGTGGTCACCGCCCAGTTGCGGTACCACTTGCGGTCGCTCGGGATCACGTACCAGGGGGCGTCGGCGCTGTTGCACCTCTCCAGCGCGGCTTGGTACGCCTCGGCGTAGGCGGGCCAGAATTCACGCTCGTCGACGTCAGCCGTGTTGTACTTCCAGTGCTTGGTGGGGTCGTCGAGCCGGGCCAGCAGGCGGACCTTCTGCTCCTCCCGCGAGACGTGCAAGAAGCACTTCACCACGGTGATGCCCTTGGCTGCCAGTTCGGCCTCGAAGTCGTTGATCTGCCCGTAGCGGCGGTTCCAGACCGGCGGCGCGACCAGGTTGTGGACCCGGACGATCAGTACGTCCTCGTAGTGGGAGCGGTCGAAGATGCCGATCATGCCCTCACCGGGAAGAGCCTGACGAATGCGCCAGAGAAAGCCTCGCCGCTTCTCCAGCGGGGTCGGCGCCTTGAAAGAGGCGATCCGCAATCCCTGCGGGTCCATCAGCCCGGCGCCGTGCCGGATCACACCGCCCTTACCGGCGGTGTCCATTCCCTGCAGGACGAGCAGGACGCTCCGGTTGCCACCCTTGCGGCCCTCGGCGTACAGGCGTTCTTGCCACTCGGAGACTTGGGGGCCAAGTGCGGCCAGGGCGACCTTGCCCTCCTCCTTGCTGCCGGAGAAGCCGGTCGTCGCGCGGGTGTCATAGGCGCTCAGGTCAACCGGACCGGGCGGTAGTCGCAGTTCGTCCAGCAGTTTGCCGGTCGGGACGGTGACCGCAGCCGGTACCTTTTCCTTCGAGCTTTTGTTCTTCGCCATCCCGACATCCTGCCCCATCCCCACCCATTCGAGGGCGAGCACGGGGCAGGACTGAGGGATGGTCAGCGCCTGGTGGTGGCGCTGCCGAGGTCCCAGCTGATCGACGTCGAGTACAGCGAGAAGCGGTAGTCCCGCGTCTTGCTGAACCGATACGACAGGGTGACAGCGCCGTACTTGTTGGTGTAGACGGACTTCAGGGTCTGCCAGGTGGTGGAGCCGATCTCACGGAACTGGAAGACACCGCCGGCCGGACGCTTGAAGTAGGTGTTGTTACTGACGGAGTACAGCAGCGACGTCCCCTTCAGGGTGACGACGTCGGCCGTGCGCGAGGACGAGATCCACGCGCCTGCCGCCAGCTTCACCGTCGAAACCGGGGCGTTCTGGGTCAGCGGGTTGTTGGCGGCATCGACGGCACCGATACCACGCCAAGTCATCCTGCCGATCGGGTAGTCGCTGGTGACGTCCCACGGCGCGCTGTTCGCGTTGTCGAACGGCAGGACGGGGCCTGGGCCCAGGCTCGGGTGAACAAGTTGCCACGCGGATGCGCTGTTCGGAGCGGTGCAGGTACCGGTCACCTTGCCCTGCAGAGCCAGGTACGGCTTGCCGATGGCGACACGGGACGGAATCGACAAGTTGCAGGTTCCAGCCGCAGTCGCTCCGGCCTTCGCGGCGAAACGCGACTGCAGCGTTACCGGTCGGGGCGTCGCGGCGGACGCGCCGACCGGGAGCAGGGCGGCCACAGCGACCGCGGCTGCCGCGGACGCGATGGTACGACGAATCATTCAGTAGCTCCTAGTGTCAATACGACGGCACTGGGACCCCCTCAGCACCGATAGCTCGCGCAGCCTACCGGTGGGAAGGGTCTATACCGATCACCGAGATTCGCGTGATGTGCATCACGCCTAACGGGTAGTGACTGCGCTGCCCCGATCCCAGCTGAAGGGCGTCGAGTACACCGTGAACCGATAGTCCCGGACCTTGGAGTACCTGTAGCTCAAACTCGCCACGCCGGCAGAGTTCGTCCGGACCGATCTAAGGTTCTTCCACGTGGTAGTGCCGCGTTCGCGGAACTGGAACATGCCTCCGGCAGAACGCTTGAAGTAGGTGTTGCTACTGATGGAGTAGAGCCGCGACGTCCCCTTGAGGGTGA
>JAVRPG010000918.1:0-7043 GCA_032162325.1 Mycobacterium sp.
AACGCAACATCATCGCCCAGCGAGTGCTGGGCCTGCCCCGAAATTGAGGAACAATTGTGTACATCGACTATGACGTCGCCGACAAGATCGCGACCATCACGCTGAACGGCCCCGAGGCCGCCAACGCCCAGAACAGCGAGCTACTCGACGAACTCGACGCCGCGTGGACTCGGGCTGCGGTGGACCCCGAGGTTGCGGTGATCGTGCTGCGCGCCAACGGAAAGCACTTCTCGGCGGGCCACGACATCAGCGGTGGCGGACCGGTTCCCGACAAGATCACGCTGGAGTTGATCTACCCGCATGAGAGCCGGCGCTATCTCGACTACTCGCTGCGCTGGCGCAATGTGCCGAAGCCGTCGATTGCCGCGGTACAGGGCCGGTGCATCTCGGGCGGGCTGCTGTTGTGCTGGCCATGCGATCTGATCCTGGCCTCCGACGACGCGTTGTTTTCCGACCCGGTTGTGCTGATGGGTATCGGCGGAGTCGAATACCACGGGCACACCTGGGAACTCGGCGCGCGTAAGGCCAAGGAGATCCTGTTCACGGGCCGGGCGATGACCGCCGAAGAGGCGCAGAGCACCGGCATGGTCAACCGGGTCGTACCCCGCGACGAGCTCGACAGTCAAACCCGGGCACTGGCCGAACAGATCGCGAAGATGCCGTCGTTCGCTCTGCGCCAGGCCAAGCGAGCGGTCAACCAGACCCTTGACGTGCAAGGCTTCTACGCGGCCATCCAGTCAGTGTTCGACATCCACCAGACCGGTCACGGAAACGCGATGAGCGTCAGCGGCTGGCCGGTCCTGGTGAACATGGACGAAATGAAGGCCAACATCAAGTAACCCCATCCCAACCCCGCGAGCGTGCGTGTCTGTACGCGACACGCCAAGGCAATGTGGCATTTTGCGCACGCTCGCGCCGTTCGAGAGCACGTTCTGCGCCCGGATGGCGGCGTGTTGCAGGGCAGACACGCACGCTCGCGGGGATGAGGGGACGAGGTTAAAGGTCGATGAGGCGCGGGGCGGAGCCCTGTGCGCGCACGGTGGCTCCGGCCTCACGGGTCAATTCCCTTGCGCTGCCGAGTAACCCGTCGAGCACCAGCACCCGCTTGACGTGCCGGTGCAACTCGTGCTCATTGGTGAACCCGATCCCGCCGAGCACCTGCTGGCAGTGCTTGGCCGCCGTCAGCGCCGCGTGACCCGCCGCGGCCTTGGCGAGCAGGGACGTGAAGTCGTCGGTGGCGGCGTGCAGGGTTGCTTCCGCGCCTTCGATCGCGACCAACGTCTCGGCGAGCCGGTGGCGGATGCCCTGGAACGACGCGACGGGCTTGCCGAATTGCATGCGGCTCAACGCATGTTCGCGTGCCAGCGAGAGCATCGTGCGGCTGCTGCCGACGAGCCACCAACCCAGCGCCCGCCTGCCCGCGGCCAACGGCACCGTGTCACCGCTGTCCACACGGTGGATCGGCAACTCATCATCGACGGCTGCTCCGGCTTCATCGGTGCGCTCCCAGACAATCCAGGATCCGCCTGCGTACGGCAACGGCCCCGTCCCGCCCGCCTCGGCCAGCACGACATCATTGATCACCGGAGCGTGCGCACCCGTTTCGCCGAGCAGACCGAACACCAGAGGAATTGCGGTATCGGGCATCTCCTCGAGCATTTCGAGCCAGCCCAGCTCAGCGAGCGCCTTGTCGAGTTGCTGGCCCTTCGACGTCGCCATCGTCTTGCGAAGCGTCTCGGTAAGTAGTTGCAGATCGTCGCTTTCCACCATCACTCCTTCCCCAGATCGAGCAACCGGCGCGCGATGATGTTGCGCTGAATCTCGGCCGTGCCCCCGTAGATAGTCGCCGCCCGCGAGTACAGATACTCCGTCCGCCAGGACGATTCGTCGAGTTCGATCGCACCGGGCAGCAGGTCGTGCGCGGTGTCGTACATGCGCTGCTCGGCGCTGGCGAGCAGCACTTTGTCGATGGAGGTGTCGGGGCCCAGCCGGGTGCCTGCGCCGAGTCGGTATTGGGTGTCGCGCGATCGACACCGCAACGTGTGCAGCCCCAGGTAGGCAGTCCCCAGAGCGGCGTCATCCTCGCCGTCCCGTGCGCCGTCCCGGTCGTTCACCTCGGCGATGAGCCTGTCGAAACGCGAGTACAGATAGGCGATTCGCTGCCAGAAGCAGGTCGACCGTTCGAACGGAAGCAGATCCATCGCCAACCGCCACCCGTCACCGGGCTGTCCGAGCATGCGGTCCGCCGGCACGACCACACCGTCGAAGTACACCTCGCAGAACTCGTCGACGCCGTGCATGGTGCGCAGCGGCCGCACAGTGATGCCCGGAGTATCGAGGTCGACGAAGAACGCGGTGATGGATTCGTGATTCGGGGTTCCGGGTGCGCCGGTGCGGGTGAGCAGGACGCACCGTGTCGCGTACTGCGCGAAGCTGGTCCATACCTTCTGGCCGTTGACCACCCAGTCGTCGCCGCGTTGCTCGGCGCGGGTGGACAGGGACGCCAGGTCGCTTCCGGAGCCCGCTTCGGAGAAACCCTGGCACCACGTCTCACGCCCAGAGAGCAGGCGGGGGACCATCTCCGCGGCGAGTTCGGGCCGTGCGTAGTCGATCATGGTCGGCGTCAGCACTTCGAGCATCGAGTACGGCCCCGGCTCGTCCAGCCCGCAGCCGACGACCTCCTCGCCGACGACGGCCCGAAGAATCGCTGGTCCGCCCAACCCGCCTGACGATTCGGGCCAGCCCCAGCGCATCCAACCTGCGTCATAGAGCGCGCTCAGTACCCGGGCGTGCTGCGCGTGATGCGCGTCCAGCGAATGATCGTCGGGCGGCGGTGTCAGGTAGTTCTCGTCGAGCCACGCACGGAGGTTTGTCCGGAACTCAGCGACATTCATGCACTTGGCCGGCCGACGCATGCGGTCGCCCATGGTCGTGGTCCCCGCTGCGCCGGATGAACGTCATCGCCCTGGTCTTCAGTCGCCAGCCGTCGGCGGTGCGTTCGTAGGTGTCGCGGTAGTAGCCGATCCGCATGTCGTGTTGGGAATGCTCGATGAAGCACAACGGCTGGGTGCCGGTGGCGGTGTCGCCGTCGAGATCGACCAGCGCCGTACCGGTCATGAACAGGCCCTTGGGCGCGGCGTCGACCAATACGGGAAAGCGCTCCAGCGCATAGGTCTCACCGAAGGCGCTGTAGGTGCCGTCGGGAGTGAACACTGAGACGAGGCCCTCGATGTCGCCCTGGGTGATGGTCACCGCGTACTTCGCGAGGAGCTGCTGGATCTCAACGAGATCGTCAGTTCTTGTTGACATAGACCTTGCCTCCTTTCATTACAAAACTTACGTTCTGTGTAACGCTGATGTCCGGCAGCGGGTCGCCCGGCACTGCGATGATGTCGGCGAGCAGTCCCTCGGCGAGCCGGCCCCGGTCGGTCACGTTGATCAGGTCCGCCGCCACCACGGTCGCCGCGCGCAGCACCGCGGCCGCGGGCATGCCCCAGTCGACAAGGGTGACGAGTTCGTCGGCGTTCTTGCCGTGAGGTATTGCGGGCGCGTCGGTGCCGACGGCGATCTTCACGCCCGCGTCATAGGCCGCCTTGATCGAGGTGCGGGCCTTCGGGAACATCTCGGCGGCCTTCTCCTGCAACTCCTTTGGCGCATTCGAGACGTCCATCGCTTCGGCCAGTCGCCGGGTGGTTACCAGGAACGTGCCGTTGTCGACGAGCATCTTGATGGCCTCGTCGTCGATCAGGAACCCGTGCTCGATGCAGTCGATGCCGGCCGCCACCGCGTGCTTGACCGCCTCGGCGCCGTGCGTATGGGCGGCGACCCGCAGGCCACGCCGGTGCGCCTCGTCTACGATCGCGGCCAGCTCCTCATCCGAATAGTGTTGTGCGCCCGCCTCTCCGGTCAACGACATGACGCCGCCGGAACAGCACACCTTGATCAGCTGGGCGCCGTGCTTGATCTGGTAGCGCACGGCCTTGCGGATCTCGTGGACGCCGTTGGCAATGCCCTCCTCGACGGTCAGCTCCAGCACGCCGGGCATCAACGCGGCGAACATCGTCGGGTCGAGGTGTCCGCCCGTCGGCGTGATGGCATGGCCGGCGGATACTACCCGCGGCCCGTCGATCCAGCCGGCGTCGATCGCCTTGCCGAGCGCGACGTCGAGCAGGTATCCGCCGGTCTTGACGAACAATCCGAGATTGCGGACCGTGGTGAAGCCCGCGCGCAAAGTGCGGCGGGCGTTGCCCACCGCGCGAAGCACCCGAGTCGGCGGATCGTCCTGCACCTGAGACAGGCCAGGGTTCTCTCCGCTCCCGCCCATCAGGAGGTTGACTTCCATATCCATCAGGCCGGGCAACAGGATGGAATCGCCGAGATCGATCACCTCGCCGTCGGCATCGCCTCCGACACCGACGATGCGGTCGCCGTCGACCCGAACGATCCCCGGCCGGACGATCTCGCCGGCATCGACGTCAAGTAAACCTGCTGCCCGCAGCGTCAGCACGACTCAGACCACCGGCTCCTTGACGAGCTCGATATACGTGGCGCCGCTGTCGAGCACGCGCGGTTGCTTCCAGACCTCGATCGGGAACGACACATTGACCAATGATTGCATCAGATGCATCAGAGCCTTTGCATCGTCAGGCATCTCATGCAACGGGAACCGGGCGTCGAGGTAGACCATTGCGTCCTCGAGACGGCCGAACGCGGCGTCGTAGAACTCCTGCATCTCGGCCATGGTCGAGGAGAGCCGCTTGGTGTAGCGCTCCTGCTCGGCGGGCAGGCACCAGTCGGTGAACCGTTCCAGGTCGGCGAACTCAGACGGTAGCTTCGACGGAGTCGAATCAGACTTTAACTGCGCCATTGGCTTTCCCATTCTTCTTGTACGCGTTCACGTAGTCGCCAGCGGTCTTGTGCAGGTGCCGCAGCAGGATCTCCTGATCGCACAGCGGGAAGTCGGTGACCACCTTCGTGTTGATCATGGTCTGGGTAGCTTCCAGGGTGTTGGCATCCTGGAACGCATACTCCTTGAACGTCACTGCGGCCAGCTCCTGGGACAGTCGCTGACGGGTGTTCGTCGGCGGCACGAAGTACAGGGTGGCCTCGAAGATGTGCTTGTCCACCGCTGTCGGCCAGTAGTGGTAGGTGAGATACCAACCCGGCGCCCAAAACAGCAGCGTGAAGTTGGGGAAGAACTCGAAGGAGTCAGTGCCCCAGCTCTTTTGCCTGGCCGGATTGATGGCCGGCGGTAACTCGTCGGGAAGAATTCCCTTGATATCCGGCCGGTCCCAGGGACCGAACAGGCCGCTGTGCAGCACCCGCTCGATGGGCTTGACCATGTTGAGGTCCTTGGGCGGCGACATCCCGCCCCAGGACGAGATCATCGCGTGATCGCCCTTCAGGTCGTAGTGCAGTGCCTCGAAGCCGTACCCGAGCAGCTTGTCGGCCTCCTCCCTGGTGGCCTGCTTCTGGTGCAGCACCGGCGCGTGGTAGAACTCGGTGAACGCGTCGATGAACAACTTCCAGTTTGCGTTGACCTCGGCTCGGTAGGTGTAGGTCTCGGTCATCTCATGGAACGGGTAGCCCTCGAGGCCCTTCCCGAAATCGCCCAGGTAATCGACAAGCGGCTCGGCGTCGTTGTCGAAGTTGATGAAGATGAACCCTTCCCACACCTCGCAGCGCACAGGCACCAAGCCGAACTTCGCCTTGTCGAGGTCGAAGAACTCATCCTCCTGTTGCACGAAGGTCAAATCACCCTTGATGCTGTAGCGCCATGCGTGGTACTTGCAGGTGAACTGGCGGCACGTCCCCGAGACTTCCTCGCCCGGATAGTCGTTCCACACCAACTTGTTTCCGCGGTGGCGGCACATGTTGTGGAACGCACGGACCTCGCCGTCGGTGTCCTTCACGATGATCACCGACGTGCCGACACCGACCGAAGGCATCTCCCTGGTGAAGTAGCTGCCCTTGCGGGGCAGCCGTTCGACCCGCCCTACGTTGAGCCAGAGCTTCTTGAAGATCGCTTCCTGCTCGAGCTTGTAGTGCTCGGGGTCGATCGAGTCCTCGTAGTTCACCGGCGCAGTGCCGAGTTCCGGCCAGTTCTCTGTCCAGCTACCGGCGGCCGGCTTCGGGAAATGTGCCACGGTTCGTTTACCTCTCCTGGTCGGGTTCTACGCCGAAGGTGTTGATAGCCATGGCGAGTGCGCCATAGCAGCCGATCGTGAAGACGAGGTCCATGCGCTGACGCTCGTCGAGGTGTTCAGACAGCGCCGCCCACGTCGCGTCAGAGATGACCGATTTGTCCTGGAGTTCGTCGACGGCACGCAGAACGGCGACGTCGAGTTCATCGGAGGCTTCGCCGCGTTGGATGCCGTCGATGACCTCGTCGGTCAGTCCGGCCTCCCGTCCTATGCGGACGTGGTGGTGCCATTCGTACTCGCAGTCGCTTCGGTGGGCGACCCGCAGCACGGCCAGTTCACGCAGCCGCGCCGGCAGGGTCGAACTGAACAACAGGTGATTGTTGAAGCGCAGGAAGGCCCGCGTCAGTTTCGGATGACGGACGAGCGTGGCCAGCAGGTTGCCCGTACTGGCGGGATTGCGGCGCTCCGCGGGCAGCATGCCGGAAAGCGCGTGGTCGACGGCGTCGTCCCACTGGTCCGCCGGCAGCGGGGGAACCCGCACAGTCCGTCTCCTCTCGTTCACGAGAATCAGGTTCTCATATTTCGCCAACAGGTGTCCACCCTTTGCGCGAATGGTCAACGTCAAGCGCCAGATGCGCCGGTCACGGCGGTCCCCCTCGGGGTGCAACGGTGCTGCCAGAAGGCCCTAGGGTGGCTTTCGGACATTGATTCTCGTACGGTGAGAAGATAGTTTCCTCACTTAGAGAACCGTACTGGTTCATGAGGCCGCGGACCTTCGACGAAAGGAACAGGCGTGAACAAGGACGAGATGATCCTGATCAGCGTTGATGATCACATCGTTGAGCCGCCGGATATGTTCAAGAACCATCTGCAGAAGAAGTATTTGGATGAGGCGCCGCG